>SFMI01000101.1 GCA_004554425.1 Candidatus Saccharimonadota bacterium
CCTTGCGTCCCCCTTATGACTCACACTCAAGGGGGTCGTTTCATTTTTGTCCATATTTAAAAGGCGAGGCAGACTGTTATTAGCAGATTGTCTCGCCTTTTAAATATGCTTTAAGTAAGAAGGGAAAAAAATAGCCTTACAGAACTTCCTCGCGCCTTATGTTATTGAGTACGCTCCAACAATTATATTGTTTTGCTACTGAAAGTACGGGTCGTTCCTGGCCATTGTTCAGGAATGTTGATTTTGTTTACGAAAATATGCTGCGGCCGCTCCTTTGTTGAAAGAGAGACGGCTTTTTTTTAATTAGATCGCTCAGACCACATAGTATGAATTGAATTCGAAAATGTACATTTACATACAGAAACGTAGTATAGGAAAGTAGAAAAGAAAGAAATGCATGAAACCATTTGGATTTTAG
The DNA here is from genome assembly GCA_004554425.1 of Candidatus Saccharimonadota bacterium. GTDB lineage: Bacteria > Vulcanimicrobiota > Xenobia > Xenobiales > Xenobiaceae > Bruticola. The sequence continues at coordinate 419 of SFMI01000101.1, forward strand.
CTGCAGTCGTAATAATTGCACTAGCATTCGATTACGTAAACGGTTTCCACGACGCAGCTAATGCTATCGCCACGGTAGTTTCCACCAGAGCTTTATCGCCCAGAACAGCCGTTTTAATGGCAGCTTGCTGCAACTTCTGCGGCGCACTCCTCTTTACCGGAGTAGCCAAGACCATTACTAGCGGTATCGTAGAAGGCGATGCCATGAATAGTCAATCGCTAATTCTATCGGCACTAATAGGCGCCATTATCTGGAATCTTCTCACCTGGGTTTGGGGCTTGCCTTCCTCTTCTTCCCACGCTTTGGTGGGCGGTTTGGTAGGTGTGGCTTTGGCCCGCGTCGGTACTGACGGTGTAAAGTGGTGGGGAGTTATGGACCACGTAGTGATTCCCGGTTTAGTTTCACCACTGGTCGGTTTAATACTCGGTTATTGCATCATGCTCTCTCTGTACTGGATTTTGCGTCACCAGCATCCTTCAATTGGTCACAAATTTAAGTATGCCCAGTGGCTCTCTTCCAGCCTTATGGCTTTTTCCCACGGCTCTAACGATGCCCAAAAAGTTATGGGTATTATCACTTTAGCTCTCTGGACCGCCACCAGTACTGGACTTATTGAACAGCATTGGCAGCCAGATTTGGAAGTGCGCTGGTTTACTAAAGTGGCTTGCGCTACCGTAATTGCCTTAGGAACTTCCGGCGGTGGCTGGCGTATCATTAAAACTTTAGGTGCTAAAGTCGTTCGCTTACAACCTGTCCACGGATTTGCCGCCGACTTAACATCTTCTACCATTCTTTTGACAACCGCAGCCTTGGGTATGCCTATTTCTACCACCCACGTAATTACCGCTAGTATTATGGGTGTAGGCGCCGTAAAACGCATCAATGCCGTACGCTGGAGTATTGCTAACAATATTTTGGTAGCTTGGGTCTTCACTCTTCCTGCTGCTGCCACTATGTCGGCTATTACCTATCATATTTTGAAGTATATAGATCCGGCTCTCTATAACTAATAAGCGATTTAAATAATTAACAGCAAAAAAATAAGAGCGGATTCAGCAAGAATCCGCTCTTATTTTTTTATTTATTCGTCACCACGGCTGCGCCTTAACAGCAAAGGCGCTGTTGGCGCTAAAGGATCTTCAGTAAAATCTTCTCTGGAGATTTGCTTTTCGGCCGCTTCAGGAGGCGGCGTAGCCGGACGAGTCGGTTTGCTAGGAAGCAACGGATGTGGTTTTACTTCACCACGCCTTTCGGCAGCAGCCGCCGATTCTTCCAAACTTCTAGCGCTGCGAGGCTGGTTTTGACGAGCAACAGACTCAGACTGGCGCACAGCAGCAGCTAAGCCACTCTTAGCCGGCGGCTGGCCAAAAACTCGACCTGAAGGCTGCACTCTAGGATGAGAGTGCTCTTTGCGCAAAGGAGAATCCTCCGAACCGGCATAACGAACAGGAGCCGATTCGGCACTAGTCTTACGCAAGCCACCCGAAGAAGCAGCAGCGGTAGGACGAGCGAAGTCGGAAGCGCCGACCTGGGGAGCAGGCGCAGGCGGATTGGCTTTTTCTACCGCCGAAAGACGTTTGGCACCACCTAAAGCCATAGGCCGATAACCTCCGCGCACAGACGGCTGGGCCTGAGGAGTACTTTCAGCTTTGGACTCATTGGCCACGGCAGAAGTAACTTCTGTAAGCTTAACTGGGCGCACCACTGGACGAGACGGTGCAGCAGATTCGGCGGTAGCGATTTGATTTACCGGAGTAGGCTCCAAAGAGCTGCGTCCAACACTGTTCTTCGTCGAAGATGGCACTTTAAAAGCAGCTCTAGGCAAAGAGGGCGCCTTAGCTGAAGTCGGCGCTTCGGCAGGCGCTTCGGCAGCGGCCTTTAAGCTTGTCATTTGCGGAATAGCGGCAGCCAAAGCCGCAGAAGTAACGGCCACAACATAAGGAACAGGTGAACTGCTGGGAATAATGGCACTGGGCTTGCTTACTTTAAAGCGCTGGCGCAAAGCATTTTGCCCGCCGTCGCTTATAAACTGGACCACACCGCCGCGAGGATGGGCTGCCGAGACAACGATTTCACCGCTGCCGCGCACCAACCAAGTTTCTACACAGCGGCCGGTTTCGGAGGTGCCACTGAAAAAGGGCACATTTAAACTCTGGCGCAAGTGCAAAGACACTGCACCGGAGAGTTGCTCATGCTCGCTTAAATGCTGACCGATCAGCAATTCGGCACTTTCAGGGATAGAAATTTCAGAAATTAAAGGCTCATCTTTTGAGCGCAACTCTTCGGTAAGCCAAGTAGGTAAATAGCCTTCATTGCGTATTTCCACAGAAATTATACGCAAAGGCAGCAACTCTTCGGCTTCACCATCTTCAGGCTCAGCCCAACCGACTATTTCGTCATGACATTCGCCAAGACCAATTTTGGGAACAACTGTAGCTAAGCAAAGAGCTAAATTTACTTCACTTTCGCAAATAGTAGACAGCATTTCCCCTACTGGAGGATTGCTCCAACTTACAGAGGTATCCCAACCGCCTACTTCAACTTCGCCCAATTGCGGATGTTCGCACTTTTCCCACTTAGCAAAACCTTGGCCGTGATTATTGTAATCGAGCCAGCGCAATACAGCCAGCAAAGCATGTTCTTGCGATTTATCAGCCGGATTCTCTATGCCAGCCTCACGTAATAAATTCCAGCCATCAACGCGCAAGCAAGGAACACCAAGTTCTTTATATACCCAATCAGCGAAGTCGCTACATTCGGCCACTTCTTCGATAGGAATATTACTAAGTTCCGAAGCTTTTGAAGCCAAAATTTTCATTAAGGCTTGATCACGCCTATGCACTTCTGGAGAAGAGGTAACTTGGATAGTACCAGAACCGCTGCGGAAAGAAATTGCCAAACATAAATTGTTTAAACTATGCAAAAAAGCGCTGATAAGACGTGATTCTATTTGAGAAAAAGGCCCAACAAAACCATTGCCACCATAGTGATGATCAATTGGGCCACATTCTTGAGTGAAGTCATGACTCAGCTCGCGCTTGGAATTTACTAAGCGCAAATGGATCGGAGTACCATCTTCTCTGTCAAGCAAACCTTCACGATAAAGACGATAATAAGTATCTCCCATATCACCTGGCTGGCGGGGAATAAGCAAACGGTCGTCTCTTTTGCTGACTTTCCATTGGCCATATGGATCTTCGACACGCATTTGTAAAATGCGACCGTCGCCATTGATATCACCGGGAACTAGACCTTCTCGCAATCCGTCTAAAAATCCCAAACGACGGCCTGCAGAAGTGGACAGACCAGAAGTCAGACACAATTCGGCGCCATCGGGAGCCAAACGAGGCACTATATAAAAAGTGTTATTGTCCAGCAACTCTGTAATAGAAGGACTGCGTCCATACTCGGCAGAGAGCCGCTGCAATATAGCCAAACAGGCCGTAGAAGCAGATAATTGACTGCCGTGAATATTGCCATCAATCCAAATAGCCGGCTTACTGGAGGCAGCTCCGTTATTGGTGTTGGTAACTTCCGCCGCCCACAAAGAGCGGCCACCCATAGTATTTCCCAGAGAAAAAATGCGCACCAACTGAGGAACAGCTTCCGCAATGCTGTTCAAATAGGCGGTCAATTCTTCATAATTGAGATAAGCTTCGATATTTAAAGGCGGTACTATTGGCAAAAAATCTCACGCTCCAAACTAAGCTTTTTTAGCAAATGGCCTATTACTATATGTTTATATCCAAACCGCTGAATCCCACAAAAGCATCCAAAGGATCAGCCTTTGTCTTCTTCATTTCCAAAATAAGAGAAGTGCCGTCGTCACCAGTGCACAAGTAAACGCAATCGCACATTTCCAGCATAACCGAATAGCCCAACCCTAACGAGGGAGTTTCTCCCATAGAGAACCCTGGCAAAAGCACAGCCTTGGGCAAGTTATCAAAAGCGATACCATGACCGACATCATCTAGACGAACATGAATACCATCATCTTCCACTCGGATGCTCATGTTGCCAGGAGGGCCATATTTGACTACATTGGTAGCCGCTTCTGATACACAAGTGACCATATCAAAAAGTCGATCCTTGCCAAAGCCTTGTTCTTCCATGACTTTTTCAGAGATACGGCGGGATTGCGGCACATCAGCCTTTTCTTTCAAAGCCAAAGTGGCTACTTCACGGCCACATTTCGCCCAGTGGCTGTCTAATTCGTCTCGTTCACAAAATACTAATTTCCCTGAAGTGAGTGAATTTAAAGCATCACGATAGAAACGGCGGCGGTTGGCTTCTTCTTCCAAACGGCGCTTCACATTGATAGCATTTTGCAAAGCCAAACCGGCTTGAATACCGACAGAAATAAGGAAAGAGTTGTTTTCTCTTGATAGAGCGGTTTCTTTATCGGCCAAAGCCCAAATACAACCGATATGTTCGACTCCAACAGTCAAAGCCACACAAACAACACCGCTAAGTCCAGCTTCACGCAAGGAAGCGGCCGCAGGATCGGGATCACGCTCCAAATCTTTAATAACTCGAATCGACTGGTGAGGCAAAAGACGCGAACAGAAAGAATCGACTGTTCTCTTTATAGAAGGAGAGACGATCCCATCTACATCATGATCAACAACTTCGCCAAAGCCTTTAAGCTTTATGCCGCAGCAACGATAACCGCACATTTCGCGCACGGTTTCAGTAATAATATTAATAACTTTGGAAACATCGAAAGCACGGCTCAAACGCAAAGCCAAACTATATAAGCTGACTAAATTGCGGCTGGCTACAAATTCTTCTACAGGCATATTGTGAGCCTGACGAATTAGAGCCACACTTCCCATGTAGTTGCCTTCTTTATCGAAACGAGGCGTGGCATCAACCTCAACTACCTGACCACTAGAACGCAAACGTACTACGTAAGGCGAAATAATGCCGTTGCGCAATTGTACTTGAACCGCATCCAAACAAGGAATGTCACGGGCGTCAACCAATTCGCTGACATATCGCCCTTCAATGTTGCCCATACCAACCATGCCTTTAAAAGCATTGTTGGCCCAACGTACAATATCTTTACTGTCAGTATCAACTACGCCTTGACGCACACGGTTAAGTAATTTGCGGTAGCGCTCGTGTACAGGAGCTTCACGTCCTTTGACTTCCCACCAAGTGCCACAAGCACGCATAAGGCGACAAGAATACTTCGCACAAGCAAACGAAGTATAACAAAGATAAGCTGCACGTACCCTCGGACAATCACTCTCTTTATCCGCTTGATTGGCAAAGCCGTTCTCTAACGCCAAACTGTCGAACAAGAAAAATAATTCAACATCGAAGGAATGTTGTAAGAGCAAACGACTAATCTCGTTCTGCTGAGGAAAATCGGTATTAACAGCCGCAAATTGTATATTTTCGCCGGAAAGTAAATATTCTCTGGCTTCTTCAAGGTTGGAAGCCAACTTAACATCACAACCGAGCCTTACCAAACTATTGGCAAAAGCTTCTTGCTCCAGATTAGAAGCACCGACAATTAAAATACTGCGCGGACTTTTATTTTTATTGCTGGAAATAGACACATCGGAGAGCTTTCACAAAAAAAGACAGATTCCCCCTCGGCAGTCAATTGGTTAATTAACCCCCAAAGTCTTCCGACCAAGTACAGTTAAACTACTAGAGAGCATATATTCAAGGAGATGCTCAATTGCGCTGGAAAGGTAGTAGCAAATGAGCGGTAAGAGAATTTTCTTAGTATTAGTAGCCTTAACTTTATGGCTGCCTTTAGTTGTCCCGGCCTTTTTCAGAAGCACCGACGATTCTTCTTGGCAAAAATCTTTTCATACTAATTTGGAAGTAAGACTTGCTTCTAGGGCTATGCGTATAAGCCAAAAATGCCATTTACCAGCAATGGAAAGCCAAGTTGTCGCTTTATTGGACAAAGTAGACTTCGACAAAGTCCCAAGTTCAATTATTCATGATGGAGCTTCTTTATATTATCTTTGCCATAAGCCCGACAAAGCCATAAGTCTCTTGAAAAAAATACGTGCAGAAGAAGCCAACTCCGTGACTGAAGCTTTATGCAAAATAAGCCATGGAAAAACTCTTACTCTAGAAGAAACAC
>SFMI01000006.1 GCA_004554425.1 Candidatus Saccharimonadota bacterium
TTAGCTTGAATGGGAGTAGTATCATCCGGATAAAGGAATTTACTAACTTGCAAACTTTGCAAAGACCAAATGAAGTCGTTGCAAGTACGCAAATCGGCTCTAATTTCCTTACCTCCTTCAAGCTTAGGATCGGAAACGTACCACTTGGAATCATCTGTCGATTCCTGAGCATCTTCATTCATTTCGCTTTCAAAGCCATCTTGAGAGACTTTGTCTTTAGGTGTTTCCTTATCTTTTCCCCAACCGAAGAAAGAAGATTTCTCGTCTTTGTCGGCACCTTTAGATTCGTGTTTTACTTTTAAAGTAAAAGTGCCGGGCTGAGCTCCTTCATAAGACTCATAGCGAAGAGAGCGGATCTTAGAAGGCGAAAAAGCGAATAAGTTGCGCTCGCGCAATTCATCTAACATGGACATGAAAGTAGGTATAAAACCACCCACTATCGATAAAACGGGCGTATCTTTGCCTTCTAAACGAGCATAAGAGCCGCTATCATCAATCAAAGGCTTACCGACAAAAAGCGTCGCCTTGCCATCATGACCACTTTTATCTGTATATTCTACAACTAACCTGTGCGTCGGCTTATCCAGGCCGAATTGAGCCAAAGCCTTTTGATCAGGCTTTTCCAAAATAACTTCTTGGCGACTCAATTCAGCCACGCTATCAGCCAAACCGTTAAGCTTAGCACCGTCGGCTCTGAATTTATTTTCGCCTATTTCTACTACCCAGCCAATATTTTGGCGTACAAAACGACGTACAGTCTCCGGAGTGGCCGCACCGTCAGACCAAACCATAGCTTTTACGTCTTTGCTGGCAAATTCGGGAAAAACACGCTCAGTTAAGCGCTGCTCTTCCCTTTTTTGCTCTGAGCCGCGTATATCATGGAAGTACCAAAAGCCGCCCAAAAGTAAGACGACTATGAGCATGGTGATTACGCTTCGCATTATTTCCGACCTCTAGTTTTCTCTGCCCTTAACGACAGACAAGCCATAGAAGAAGATGAATCCAGGCACCAATAAGCACAAAACGGAAGCCAGTGTCCAGAAGGTCTTGCTAGAAAGCATTAAAGGCTCACTATTTTCGTCTTTAGCGCGAATAGCGGCCGTATCGTTACTGCCACCGAGCCAAGCGAACATATTCATAACCAAATCTTTGTTGGTAAACTGACTGGCATCGAATAATTCGTTAGACATAAAATCAGCGTCGCCAGCAAAAATAGCGCGACATTTTTTAGTTTTAGCTTCCTTACCTTGCTCAGCCTTGGGATTATTGTCAGCAGCATCTTTAGCTAAGTCTGCTTTCGTTTGGGCTACAGAACGCTCTACTACTTGAATAATAGGGATCTCTTCACCTTGACGAGCCGGTACGATGCGGCCGCCTTTCTCTTTGCTAATTTCGGCTAAATCACAAGCTAAAGCCGTCATGTCACTCTTTACCAAAGCAGTGCGCTCCAAAGCGGGATTAACTTTTTTGCTCTGCTCTACCGGACGTACAGTTTTGAAGATACAAGGTAAACGCATTCCCTTAGTAATGGGATTAGAGAAATCGAAGACGTTGCTCATCACAAAGATTGGTTCCACATCGGCTCCCATTTGAGCCATTTTCGGATCGATAAGCAACAGATCAGCAGACTCTACGCCGTAGGTGTTTAAGAGCCAATCGTAAGCTTTTTTGGGTGTATCCATCTCCATGGCAAAGAAGATATTGCCACCGTTTTTGAGCCAACTTTGCAAAGCATTCTTTTCGTTGTACAACAAAGCCACTTTGGGAGCGACAATAGCCAAATTGGCAACTTCGGCTGGAACCTTATCGACGCTCTTGCCTAAAGTTAACTCCTCTACTTTGTATCCTTCAGCCAACAAGTTCTTTTTAAGCTTAGACATGGAAAGCACATCTTTATCAAAGCCGCGCTCGCCATGACCTTGCAAAAAGTGGATAGTGTTTTTATTTTCATCAGTCAGAGAAATAATTAAGCTAGTGACCCCTTCTTCACTGACGTCGTAAAGATTTTCGGTCTTACCTTCATATTTGACGATAATGTCTCCCACAGCTCGAGCGCCTTTTTTCTGAGCTTCTACGGGATTTTTGCGTGGATCGACAAAGCTGTAAGCGATCTTGTCGCCGCCGATATTTTTATAATTGCGCAAGACATTTTCTATGCGAGCATGTTCTTCATCGTTAGAATCAGATATGAAGATATAAAAATGCATCGGACTCTTCAGCTTCTTTACGGTTTGCTCCGTAAAAGGAGACAAAGTAAAACGCTTTTGAGCAGTCAGATCGTAAGTAAAGACGTTATTGTTGGAAACGACCAAAACCAACAACAAAGCAACCACGGCCAAAGCCACTGCCGCAATTCCTTGCATTGCTAAATTAAGTTTGTAACGGTCGTTGCTCCGATTTGTTTCGGATACGGACTCTGCAGTAATTCTTTTGCTCATATCAGCTTAACCTTTCCATTTGCGGCTTTCTAAAAAGCGCACTGTCAAGAATAAGAAAAAGGCGGTCAGAGCCACATAGTAAATAATGTCTTGGCTGTTCAATACGCCTTTAGCCAGATTTTCGATATGGCCGAAAATCGAAAGTTGTCCGAAAGACTCGGTATAGGACGCGCTCTTGTCAGGAATGGCCAAGAACCACAGGCAGAGCAACAAACCGTAATTGAAAGCAGAAGCGGTCAGCTGACTGTTAGTAACACTGGAAGTAAAAATTCCCATAGAGACCATAGCGCAAGCGACCAGTATTAAAGCTAAATAGCCGCAAAGTAAAACGGGCCATTCGATAGTGCAATTGACTCCCAAATAAAGGAAAGTGAGAGAGGACAAAGCCAGCATAATACACACTACGACCAAAGCAGCCAAGAATTTACCCCAAACTATCTGCCACTCGGATATAGGATAAGTGAAGAGCAAGTCCAAAGTGCCGGAGCGTTTGTCTTCAGAGAAAGAACGCATGGTCAACAAGGGTAAGAAGAACATCATCATTACGCCTATGCTCTGTATCATAGGGGGCAGAAAATAGGTATTGACATTGCACGGCATACCACCTTGCATAGCCGAAGCTGACATATCGGCATAAGCGCTGACACCTAACAGCATAAACATGCCGATAATGAACAAAAAGGCGGCAATCAGCGACCAGGCTAAGAGCGAACCGAAGTAGGCTTTTATTTCACGATAAAAAATTGCGCCCATTACTTTTCTTCCTCTTCTTTTTTCTCTGTCTGTTGAGCATTTTGGCCATCAGCTTCACTTTCAGACTTGTCAGCCTCATCTTGTTTAGCAGCGGCTGTGTCCTTTTCAACTTCTTCGGCTACTTCACTTTCATGCTCTTTGACTAAATTGATAAAGACATCTTCTAAAGAGATGCGCTCATCTTGCATGCCGTAAATTTCCCAATTTTTGCTATTAAAAACGTGGGAAATTTCACGACGTATTGTCAAGCTATCTTTAGGAGCTTCAACGGTAAAAGTAAGCAGCGGCAGCTTGGAATTAGCTAAATACTCGCCTCCGTGATTGACGACATTGGTAACACTGTCTAGACCGCGCAAAACTTCCATAACCTCATCTTGGGAGGGAGCCAAAACCTGAATTTTTAAGCCGATGCTTTTTTGTACTCTGTTTTCCAAATTGGTAAAATGCAAACTTTATTGCAAGTAAGAGCCACCTCGGAAAGAATATGCGTAGAAAGAATAATAGTAGATTGTCCGGCCAAACTAATAATAAGTTCTCGGAAATTTTTAATTTGCTCCGGATCCAAGCCTACGGAAGGCTCATCCAAAATAAGTACCGGCGGCTCATTGATAATAGCTTGAGCTAAACCAACGCGCTGGCGATAACCGCGAGAAACTGTACGAATCAGCTGATGAGCCACATTTTCCAAGCTGCAACGAGTTAAAGTCTTTTTTATAGCTCCGTCTATATCCAAATGGGCCATGCCTTTGGCACGAGCCACAAAATACAAATATTCAGATACGGTCATGTCAGTATAAACTGGCACATTTTCCGGCATAAAGCCAATAGAGCGACGTACTCCCAAACTATTTTCCATGACATCGTAGCCATTAACTGTGGCCGTGCCCGAAGTGGGTGGGTAGAAGCACGTAAGCATCTTCATAGTGGTGGTTTTGCCGGCAGCATTCGGCCCCAAGAAGCCCATAATTTCGCCTTTTCCCACTTCAAAAGACAATTTATTTACCGCCACGCGTTTACCGAAAGTTTTAGTCAGGCTTTTGGCCTTTATTATGTAATCTTTAGATTCTGCCATATAAAATATAGTCTCCGCAAATTTCTGACCAAGGAATTTAGCTTTTGTTTTCGAGCTTTAGAAAATCGGCAAAAACTTCAAGCGTCGTTCGGCAGTCTTCCCGGCTGTTAGTTTCAAAAGCCGTCAGCAACTTAAAAGCTGAATTTACAGCTTGGTTTCTCGGCACTTTATTTTTGTCTATCCCTTGACCGGGCACTGCTTGTGTGAAAAACAAAATGTTCAGGACGATCCGACTTTATAGTCAAATTCCCCAACTTTCGTATAGTCAAATTTCCCAACTTTCGGGGAAGAGCGCCTTCTTTTCTGCGAAACGGACTCTCTTACCTTCCAAGAGATTTCCTCATATACTTGGCAGGGGAAGGCAAAAGCTAACAAGAAGTGCCACCGAATCCTGCGGCTGAAAGCAAACAAATGCTACAGCCGCTATGTTCGTGCGAGAAAGGGTATCACAGTGCCAGCTTTGCTTCCCATGGGAAGCAATCTCCGCAACCGCTACCGGATTCAGAGTCCCATAACCCAAACAAAATATTGCAACCTGTATATTGCTCAGGATGCACACCTTACCGGAAAGTTTTGGTTGGTTAAAGAGATCGGAATCTATGGTTTTGCTCCCGGAGATCGCTCAAAATTGAGCCAAATGTTCCAAGCAGAAGCCTATCAGGCCTCCGCTTTAGAACACGTGTGCCTTCCTAAGCTGGTCGATTTCTTTACCCAAGGCCAGTGTCTTTACATAGTGCGCGAATTTATCAAGGGCTACGATTTAGCTTCTTTGCTGGCTATGCGCCGCATTATTCCAGAATTAGATGTTATCAATGTCGGCATTCAGCTTTGCGATTTGCTCACTTACTTACAAAGTAAAAGTTTTATAGCCGGAATTGGCAGCAACTTAAAGCTGAGCAATATTGTCCTTCAAGCTGCCGCTTATCCTCCTCCGGAGCAATTTACCGGCGCTTTCAGTAGCGATGGCAAGCAACTCGTTTATATAGTAGGGTCTTTGCTTTACCACCTTTTGACCAATGTCAATCCTGCCTCTTCCACTTTTAGCCTAACTCCTTTGGATACGCTGCGCCAAGGGCTTTGCACTCCAACCAAAGCGGCTGTTACCAAATCACTGCGCAACGATCCTCGTGACCGTTTCAGCAACTTAATAGATTTCAGGAATAGTTTAGCAAAAGCCTACCAGATAGCTGCCAAGAGAGCAGGCACCAATACTATGGTTCCTATGGGGGCTGGAGCCCAACCCAGTGGAGCACCGAGTTGGCTTTGGATTTTGGGCATGATCTTTGCATGTCTAATAGGCGGCGCCATGGTTGTGCTTTATCAAATGTTCCTCAAGTAACGGATATGCCGCCTTCTGTCCTTGTATATCGATTTTTTCAGGAATACGCTTTTGTCAGGAGACTGAATGTTAAGCCCGGGCGCCATAATAGGAACACGCTATAAGGTCATCCGCCTTTTGGGGCAAGGCGGCATGAGCAATATTTATGTTTGCGAAGAGCTGACTCCATCAGGTTCTCCCTCAGGCCAGGTTTGGGCTGTCAAAGAATTTACAGCTACATATGCAGATCCTAGAGAACAGCAAGCAGCTTTAGCCAATTTCCAAAGAGAAGCCTATCTGTTAGGTCAACTTTCTCATCCAAATTTGCCTAAAATTCGGGACTATTTTCAATTCCAAGGCAAATATTATTTGGCTATGGAATACTTACAAGGTTCCGACTTAGGCAAAATTTTGGAGCGAGAAGGCTCTTTGCCAGAATTAAAAGTAGCCGATTTGGGCTTGCAAATGACAACTGTACTGTATTACTTACATTGTCAAAAGCCTACGCCGATTATTTTCCGTGATGTTAAGCCTAGTAATATTATTTTATGCGGCGACAAGATAAAGCTTATCGATTTTGGCATTGCCCGTCTCTTTACACCAGGTAAACGCGGCGACACTATGCGCATAGGCTCTCCAGGCTATGCTCCTCCAGAACAATACACAGGCCAGACCGATCTCCGTTCTGACATCTACGCTTTAGGCATGACTTTGCATCAGTGTCTAACTGGCCAAGATCCTACGCTCTCCCCCAACCCCTTTGTAGTAACTCCTGTTTTGAAGTTAAAGCCGCAAGTTTCTCCGGAGCTGGCAGCTATCGTCCAAAAAGCCATAGAACTCATTCCCGAAAAGCGCTACCAAAGTATGCTGGAAATGAAAGAGGATTTGCGTCGCTTTTTAAAAGTGGGGCGAAGCAGCTCACCTTTAAGTGGCGTTGCTTCTGTTATTCCTTCTAGCACTGCCCCTAGTCAATCTTCAGCGGCAGTATCTGCCTCACCGAGTGCAACTTCAACTCAAGTTTCGGCTTCTAAAGCAGCAACAAATTCTCAAGCCTCTTCCTCTGTGCTGCCTATTCCGCCTTTCACTCCTACCGCTACCGAAATTTCCAATGTGGCTACACTCACTACTACGTCCACCACAGCCACATACAAAGGCGGCACTAGCATAGTGTCATCTTCGGCGACTTTTCCCACCCCAAATATTTCTGCTCCCATTGGCTCCGGAGCGACCGTTGCTACTTCTGCCTCTACTCAACTTAGCAAATCAAATGCTGCTACAGTGCCGAATTTTGGCCCTCCAGTCATCGTTCCAGTCGACGATGATGAAGTTCCAGGTGCCTGGAAAAAGAACGTAGCCAAGTTATTTATGGGCTTGGTAGCTTGGGGCTTTTTGGCAGCAGCTTGTGCTGTTGTATTTGGCCTGGTTCATATCAACTTGCCCAATTTACACGAGCCTTTCAATTCCAGACGTACCGCTTTAGTGCAATCTATCCAACCTTTTACTAAAAATTTGAGTCCAGACAACTATGACGATGTATATAAATATACAATCAATCGCCTAAAAGCTGCCGAAGTTTTGGAAGCTAGAGTAAAATCTGAGCCTCAAGACTTTTTGGCTAAGGCTTTAAAGCAGAATTTGGACAACTTGCTCTGTAAGCGCTACTCTTCTTTCGTAGGCAACGCCGAATATGAAAAGCTATATAAAAATGATTTAGATAAAATTGAAGCTCTTAGTGATCCCAGTGGTTTATATTTAGATAGCAAAACTCAAGCATTTTTGCTTGGCCCGACCAATACTATAAGTTTAGTTTTACCTAAAGCTCAAGATGTGTCTCATACCGATTCTCCTTTAGCTCGCGGCTCTTTGGCTGCTCAGGAAGTGTTGCAAAGTTGTGCTATTTCCCAAGGTAAAGGTGTGATGATCAATCCAATTTTTAATCCTAAGTCACTATCCTTAAATGATGTAGCTTATGCTCTAAATGAACAACTTTGCCAAGCTGCTCCTATTCCCAAAGCTGGACAACTAAACTCACAAATTATCATTAGTGAGCATGATATAAGCCAAACTTGGAAGCGCATTTCTGAAAGTAATTTCAGCCTTACTTCACAATTGCAACCTCCGACTTTATACCTCGATTTAAGCAAAAACGACAAATTGCCGAGCTTGATGGAGCTTGTACGAGTTTCCGTGCGCCAATGCGCTTCTTCCACCCCCGTCTTTATTTTGGAAAAAGGCTTTGTTTGTAAATTTACAGCTAAAGAAAAAAGTTCTTGGCCCAAGAATTGTCACTTCATAGGCAATTGGCAAGAATTATCTACTAGCAAATCTCCCAACGGGTTAGTCTTAATATCTCCTTCACAGTTAAAATCAGTCTTATCGTTGCCTTCGCAATATAAGATCGCTATTGTAGTACCAACTCCAGCCACTATCGCTAAATTAAGAACCTCGTTACCTACAGAGTGGATCGCCAAGCAACGCGTATCCATTTGGTCTTTAACTTCATACCAGCATCCCCACAAGCAAGCTTTGGCCATACTAAATTCGTCCTTGCTAGACGAACAGACGACAGCTGATCTTGATCAGCTGTACAAAACCTTAAAAGCGGCTGACGCCTTCACTTTAGGAGCTTTGCGTTTACGCCAGGCGCAAGGATCCTTTTCCGGCTCTTTGGCAAACTACAATTTGGATAACGGAACTTTCGCCGCCGTCAGCTGTCAAGTTTTTAATGTAACAACCAACGGCCTTCGCCCTGTCGTTTTCCCATCTCCGCGACAGAGCAAACTCGAGGAGTAACTTTAAGATGGTTTTTAAGCACATTCTATATTGCCTAGTTGCTTTTATGACTAGCTTAGCCTTCGGTCTGATAATTGCACCGAGTTTGGCTCAATCTTTGAATTTGCCACACAGTATGTTGGTTATCATCATATTGTCACTATTTGTGGCTTTACTGGGTACAGTCATTTTCTATGGTGTGTCTCATAAGCTCAAGAAAATAGCTGACGAAACTAGTGAGCCGGATCCTTCTTTACAACAGCAATGGGCTTGGCTTAAGCCGGCTGGAGTAGTAGCCCGTTCTCCTTATCCCATAAACAAAGAGCAAATTATTATAGGACGCGATATATCTTCCGATATTCTTCTGTGCAATGATTCTATTTCTCGCCGCCATGCGGAAGTAGTGCGCTCAGCTGAAGGCTGGCGAGTCCGCGATCTTGGCAGCAGTAACGGAACTTTTGTCAACGGACAGCGCATAGATGAAGTGCTTTTAGCTGAAGGTGATGTAATAACTTTGGGAGACATAAACTTAACTTTTGAAGGGCCACGCCGTCCCGTTCCCCAAAATGGCCCCGAGCCTGTATCAAATATGCAACCTATCGATCCCCAAAGCCTCGGTTTGGATACAGAAGTACACACCATTCCCACCATTCCAGTGGGCCATCCCAGTACTCAAGTTTGGAATCCACGTGATCACTCAAACATGGAGCAATAGAAATTGTCTGCTTCGGAAACCAATATTTCACTTTTAAGCTACCGTAAATTGCCACGCACACTCATTCTGGCCGGTGGTGTAGGAGGAGCTCGCCTAGCACAAGGCTTTTACAACTTATATTACAAAGTAGCCTTGTCCGAAAGTGATATCCATTTAACTCCAGATCCGCATGAACAAACTCCCGCTTACAGTTCAGCTTTGCCACTCCATATTGTAATTAACACAGGCGATGACCTCAAATGGATGGGCTTAAAAGTTTGTCCCGATTTAGATACCAATCTTTACACGCTGGCTGAACTGAATAATGAAAAGCAAGGCTGGGGCTTAAAAGGCGATACCTGGTCGGCCTTAAATATGCTCAAGCGCTGGCCAGACAATCCAACTTGGTTCAATGTAGGTGATGCCGATCTGGCCTTAAGCTTGCAAAGAACTTACTGGCTCGGACAAGGCCTTAACTTAGCTCAGGTAAGCTGCCGCCTTTGTCTTGGCTTGGGTTTGAGACCATGTTTGTGGCCTATGTCTCTAGAAGAAGTATCCACTTATGTAAATACGCCTCAGGGAGCTTTACCATTCCAAGAATATTTTGTTAAAGGTAAGGCTCAAGCCACAGCTCTAAGCTTTACTTATCGCGGCTTGGCGGCAGCTCAACCTTTGCCTGGTCTTTTAGAGCTTATTTCCGAAGCCGAACTTATAGTGTTGGCTCCTTCCAATCCTTTTGTCAGTTTGCTGCCCATTTTAAGCTTGCCAGGTGTAAAAAAATCCGTTCAAAAGAGCCAGGCTTGTAAAATAGCTATCAGTCCTCTGGTTGGCAACCGAGCCTTTAAAGGGCCGCTTAGTGCTATGCTCCAAGCTGCTGGTTTGCCCATTTCTGCGTTGGGATTAGCGAAATTATACTCTGGTCTAGTGGAAAAATTCTTCCTTGATCCTCAAGACCACCATTTGCAAGAGCCGCTTCTCGATATGCATATCAGCACAGTCCTAGCCAATTTAGAATTATCTTCAACAGCTCAACGTCTGGCTCTAGCCGCCTCAATCCTCAAGGAAGTACCTTCCCATGTACGCTAAACTTAAGCCATATTTACTCGAATACGGGTTAGCTTTGCTACTTTCATTAGTAGCGGCAGCTTTACTATTTGCCCCAGCTTGGCTTACTTCAAGTTTAATCTACGCTGGAGACTATACAGGCTCCGATTTGTTGGATATGAACTTGCCTTTGCGTTTTTTGGCTGCTCAAACCGTTAAAGAAGGCAATTTGCCTTTTTGGAGTCCACAAATCGGCTGTGGTTTTCCTCTTCTGGCTGAAGGCCAAGCAGGAGTATTTTACCCCACTACATTGCCTCTTTTTTTATTCTTTTCTGTAGCTTGGGCTTCTAATTTGAGCATTATTTCCGCACTAGCCTGGGCTTCTTTTGGCGGCTACATGCTGGGGCGTGTTCACGGCCTTTCTCGCTCAGCAAGCGCTTTAACGGCTTTAACTATAGCTTTTAGTCCCATTCTTGTTTTTAGACTCAAGCACTTAAACATGCTCCAGGCCGCCGTTTGGTTGCCGCTCTCTTTCAGCGCCATCAAACTTATTTGCACTCATGCTCCTCTAGCCAGCAATTCAACCTCCAACGCTTCCGTAACAGAATCTTTTCCAGCTTCTTTGGCTTATCGAAGCGGCCTTATACTCTTAGCTTTATGCTGGACTATGCAAATTTTAGCTGGCCATCCTCATGCGGCTTGTGTTTGCGGCCTGGGCGCTTTAACTTACGCTTGTTTGCTATGGCTCAAGCGCCTAAATAGTACGCGCCGGAACTTTCTACAAAATTCTTGGCCCATAGCCAAAGCTTTACTTTTGAGCGCTTTAATCAGCGTAGCCCTCAGCGGCTTACAACTTTTGCCTACCGCCGAGTTGGCCTCCCAATCCAGCCGCGGCCACGTTTACAGCTGGAATTCACTCAAAATGTTCCCCTTCACTTGGGAACATTTTAAACTATTTTTGGATCCTTTTACGCTGGGCAATCCGGCCAATGTTTCTACAGCTTCCGAATTAAAGCGCAATGTCATGACTGACGGTGTTTTCTGGGAGTCTATGCCCTATCTAGGTTGGGCGGCGCTTCTCTTTATGCCTTATGCCTTGTGGCGGCGCCGCCATCTGCCTTGGGAAATAGGAGTAGCGACCCTTATTTTCTTGGTGTTGGCTATGGGCCCTCAAGGGTATTTATACTGGCTGCCCTGGAAGCTGTGCCCAGGCTTTAGCCTTTTTCGCTTTCCGGCGCGTTTTTTAATGCCTTTTGGCACTATGGCCGCTCTGTGGCTAGGTTGCGGCTTTGACGCCTTGCTGAGCGATTGGCCTAAAAAATGGTCCTTGCGTTATCAGAACCTAGCTTCTTTGACACTGTTGGTAGCTGTTTGGGCCAATTTTTATTGGACAACTAACGCTTATGTAACTTACTTGCCAACTTCCATCTTTGAGCGCCCCCTCACAGCTGACATGTGTGCTCAGGCTTCCCGTTTAGCTACTCCTACAGTACAAAATCACTGGGCTTCTTTAGTGCAAAAACGCGGCTGGAAAAATTGCCAAGCGGCCATAATTTCATTGTTTCACTCTCTATCTCCCGATTCAGCTGTATTTTGGGGCATAAAGCAAAACATCAATCGCACCATTTTTGAAGGAGGCATGTGCCTGACAGATTACAATGCCTTGCAAAATGAATCTGTCAGTTCTATGAAATTTGGCCAAAAAGATGGACAAAAGCTTATTCGTATCGATCATCAAAGTAGATTGCTTTATAAATTACAAAATGTCAGCCATCTCTTAGCTTTTGAAACTGCTGTTGATGCCGATTTAACTCCATATGAAGCAATTGGAGAGACAGAATTGCCAGGTTTATTAGATCCTTTGCGCATATACAAAATAAATGAGCCTAAACCACGCGCTTATTTGGCTTCTTCATATGTTAAAAACCTACCGGCCATGCCAACTTATGCATTTTTAGCTGAATATGGGTCTACAATAGAATACGGCGATTTTGTTGCTCTGCACGAAGAAAGCGAGCGTCGTCCTCAATTTTATGCTACTTCTCCACAAATAAGCCAAAACCAAATCAAAAATATTCCTTTGCAAGATAACGAATATTGCCACATAATACAAAATAAAACCTTAGAGCTTAAATTAGACATAAATACTACCCGAGAACGGGCCTTGCTTTTTACAGAAAATCGCTATCCAGCTTGGCAAGCTGAACTCGACGGAAAGAAATTGCCAATATTTAGAGCCAATTTGGCTTTTATGGGATGTTTAATACCGCCGGGACATCACACCGTTAGATTTAAATTTGTACCCCACACTTTTTATTGGGGCTGTCTAACTAGCTTAATAGGTTTACTTATGCTAGCTTGGCAAGCAAATGGCATTTTAGCGCAGTCAAAAGCGGCTTTGGGCAAGAAAAATGGGCCTTAGTTCGAAGTTTACTCCCTCTGAATTTCAGAGAAGAAAGGTAGATTTTATATTTATGAAAAAATTATGTTCAGCTCTCTTACTGTTGGCTATTGCCTCAGTAGCTTGTTCTAATCAGCCGACTAACTCACCCCAAACTCCTGGAGCTCCTCCAGCAGCAACCAATCAAGTAGATGACAAGCGCGATCCCAAGGCTCCTCACAATGCAGCCACTGAAGCGATGAGCTATTGCATACAATGCGTAGATCGCACCTACGACCAACAAGGTGTCGACAAAACCAAACTGGATATGCTCAAAGCCAGCTTTGACAAAACTATGTTTGCTATAAGCGATATGATGACTACCAAAGAGCAAAAATCTCAAGCGGTTCGCGACTCTCTGGAAGTAGCCAAAAAGGTTATCCCCTCTGTACCTTCCCTTACTGGCCTGGACTCTTCCTTAGAAGAAGTGCTTAAAGCAATAGACACTTTGCCAGAAACAGAAATACAAACTCCCAACGCTCAGCCAGCTCCCGCTAAAGGCCAAGCTCCAGACGCTCAGCCAGCTCCCGCTAAAGGCCAAGCTCCAGACGCTCAGCCAGCTAACTCCAAATAATTCTTTGTCAAAGCAGCCCAATTTTTTTGCAAATTGTGGCTGTTTTTTTATTTTCTCGTCGGTTAAAGATAATCTTTACAGCCTTTTCGTTTATTAGTATCATAAGAGCGATAGATTTTTTTGTTACTACTATTTTATTTTTATATCTATGAAAATTCTCTTTATTGTAATTGCTATTATAGTTCTTAGTATTATTTTGTTCTTTGCCTGGGTCTACTTAAAAGTATGGATTAGACGGCGCATCAATTATGTTTTCAGTGATTTAGTTAAAGAAGGCGATTTAGAGCAAGCCCAAAGTTGCTTTCAGCGCACTTTAGAAGCAGCGCCGCTCTTTTTAGCTTATAATCAAACTTTGGTTTGTGCAGCCATCAATCTCGACGAAGTCGAATCGGCTCAAAGTGTACGCAACTTACAATCCTTCTTCGATAAAATTGCCGACTTTTATTTAAAGCGCCAGCCTCAGTCCCATTTTGCCAACATATTTGCTGTGGGTATAAAAAAGCGCAGCAATCCGCAATTAGCTAAACAGTGCATAAAAAGAGCGATGCGCCGTAATCCTTCTTGGCAATTGTGCAGCATCGGATGTATGGTGACCCGCGATTTTGACGTTTGCTCCTCCGCTTTAATGGGACGCGAAGCTTTAGTAAAAATGCCTTCTATTGCTAAATATGCTGACGCCAGGGTAAGCACTTCTATTTCTTTAGCTAAAACTTTGGAAATGGTCGGCGCTAGCAGAGCGGCTGCCGCTTGCTTACGTCAATGCGCTAAAGAAACAGAAGCTTATAATTTACAGCGTTACACAGAAGTCGACTTAACCTACAGCAGAGCCTATTTTGAGCAGTCTTTAGGTGACGGTATAGCAGCAGCAAATTTACTAGCTAAAATAAACGAAGTAGATATTTACACTCCATATCTAGTATTGGAAGCTTCTTTAATTTTTTTAGCCAACCATGAACCAATTAAAGCCTTACAATGCCTAAGCAAACTCAGCAAAAAAACTGAAAAAGATTTACCTTTATGGTATACCGACGGTGTCAAAGCTTATATAAGTGTAATTTCATATATTACAAGTTTATATGAACAAGATAAGCACGAACCAGATGCAGACATTTTGGATTTGCACTTAAAAAATTTGAAAGATGCCGCCAATGCCTATCATGACATAAAATATATGCAAATTTTGGCTGCCGACGCTTGTTTATGCGCCAATCAAAAGCGCCAAGCCCTACTTTATCTGGAAAGAGCGGAAAAACTTTCCTGGCAACCGATTGAAGAAATTGACGAAATTTCCGGCAGTGAAATTGAAAATGACAGCGCTCAATCTACTTTAGCCGGTCTTATCATGACTCTTTCCATACTAACTTTGTCAAGCTTTACGAGCACAGATGGAGCGCTTTGGCAATTATATATGGACTTGGACCAGGCTGACGACGCCTTAGCTTTAGCTAAACGCACTATTCGTCAGGATACTTACGATTCAGCTTTAGAAGAAGCTTGGTGGCATTTTAAGGCTTACTTAGCATCTCAAAAGTTGAATAAACGCAAAGATGCTAAAGAATACTTGGATCAAGCTCTCAAGTATTTAGCTGAATATGAGCAAGATAACCATATAAACGGAATGCCTACTCATATTGATCAGCTATTTGATACTTTAGCTGAACCGCGCAGTTTTGGCTCAATAGATTATCATTTATTAAAAGCTGAAATAACTGTTTTGCAACCGGAAGCCGAGCAGCAAGATAGCTACGCATTATCACTTATAGCTATACTTCTAATTATGCGAGAGCATCCGCATAATTTGCCAATTTTGCGTTTTTTAAGCAAACTTATAATAAAAGAAGGGCCCTCGAACAGTGCAAGTTTAGTACTCGAAAACCTAAAAAAATGCTACACAACTGTAGACGATTTACGTTTAATGTACCGTTTGCAAGAGCTTCGTCTATCTCCTGAAACTCAAGCCAAACTAGACACACCATCTCCGACTGAACCAGTTTCGCCCACTAACGAATCGTCAACAGAGCAAATAGCCGAATAAGATAAATTGCCGCAGTCAAAAAAAATCTGCGGCAATTTTTATTTTACCCCTTGTCAAAAGTATACAATCTATGTATAATCTCACACGTAATATTGAGGCGTAGCCAAGCGGTAAGGCAGCGGCCTTTGGAGCCGCCATTCCCTAGGTTCGAATCCTAGCGCCTCAGCCAATAAGCCCTAATGTTCCTTTTCGGAGCGTGAGGGCTTTTTTGTTTGTTATTTTTTTGCTTCAATTGAGAAACAAAAACCTAAATATTCTCTTTAGATTAGCTTGGAGGAAGTCACCAGTTTCTCCATAAAAGACGAGAACCGATTTTTCTTTAAATACCAAAGTACATCTCCTTTGGAGGTTTTTATGAACAAATTCTCCCGTGCCTTAGCCGCTGCAGCCATTTCTTTAGCTTTCGCTTGCCCCGCTTTGGCCTCTACTCCAGACGATTTCATTAGCGTCTCCGTAAATGGCGAAGTTCTCTACTTAGACCAAGCTCCCGTGCTTAAAGACGGCACCACCTTAGTGCCTATGCGCGGCATTTTTGAAGCTTTGGGCGCTCGCATTAAGTGGGACGCTCCCACCCGCACCGTTTTTGCTAATACCGCTTCCGAAGATGCCTTAGCTGCCAATCCTCAAACTCCCAATACTGCGGTATCCCTTACTATTAACGCTCCAGAAGCTACCGTCAACGATCAGAAAGTCAAGCTTTTAGCTCCCGCTCAAATTATTGCTGGCAATACTATGGTACCTTTGCGCTTTGTAGGCGAAGCTTTAGGCGCCAACGTCAAGTGGGACGGCCAGCACCGCTTGATCCGTGTTTTATCCGATAAAGCCAAACTCAGCATTGCCGAAAACAAAGCCGACGGTTCTATCGTTAAGATTACCGCTCCTGATAATCAAATAGCTTATATGTACATTAAGCATGAAGCCGACGCCCCTAGCACTTGGGACTTGGCAGGCTTAAAGCGCCTCCAGGTGGGCGGCCAGGCTGGCGTAGTAAAAGTATTGGATGAAGCTTTGACCAATTCTGCTTATACCCGTACTTTAGACAATTACACTACTGCCGAATATACTCCTGAACAGCGCTTGGAAATATTGAAGCAACTCGGTATTGACAGCGCAGACATAAATAAAGTAGCCATTAGTTTAATTACCAACTATATCCAAAACCGCAAACAGAATTTGCAATTGGTGGCTTTATTGGGCGTAATTTGCAGCAATAAAGATCTGGTTTTAGATGACGAAGTCAGAGGCCAAGTTATGGCCTTCTTAGTCAACAAATTGCAAAACGGCGATCCTAAGCTCGATTCAAACAGCAATAATGTCTTGAAGCGTCAGTGTTTACTTTCTTTGGCTTTGGCCCGCAAAGTTAGTCCTGAAGCTCTGCACGCCGTAGTCAAATTCTACGAGACAGAAACCAACAACTATTGCCTCAGTCCTATGGCTTTCTTCTTCCTCAATCACGCCAGCGACATTAAGGCTCTTAGTGACGGACAAGATTTGCTCAATCGAGTGAGTGCAGTCAACTCTATGTATACCACCCAGGTGGCCGAAGCTGTTACCAAAGGCTTAGCTCGTCAGGCTGACAGCCTTAAACCCATCGTGCCCGTTTCTTCTGCCGCTGCTCCTCTTAAAGCTGAAGAACTTGAAGCTATTGGCGGACAGCCTGCTGTTCCAGCTCAAACTGCCGCTCCAGCTCAATCTGCCGCTCCAGCCGAAGAAGCCCCTCTTCCTAAATCTGTATTCTAAGCATTTTCTGTTTTAAGAGTATCGAGCGCCCTTCCACTTTTTTAGTGGCAGGGCGCTCTTTTTAGCCATTAAAGCTTAACTTTATTCCGCAGGATCAGCAAAGTCGACGTAGAACAAACAAGGCCACTTTGGTGTATATGGAACTTGGAGAGCAGTTTTTGTAAAGCGTCCAGTTCCACTTTTTCAAACATCAAAGGCAAATTTGCTGTAAAAAGGTTGTTGTCAATATGCAAAAGCGAGAAGAACCTAAACTTGCTTCCGTAATTTTAGCGGCAGGCAAAGGTACCAGAATGAAATCGGACTTGGCCAAAGTGCTCCATCCAGTTCTGGGCAAGCCTGTTATTTACAGGGTTCTTCAAGCTTTAAAAGGCGTCAACTGTTCTGAGAATATCGTTGTCGTGGGCCATCAAGCTGAACAAGTTCAGGCTTTTTGTCAAGAACATTTTTCTAATTGTTCTTTTGCCGAGCAAGCCATACAGAAAGGTAGCGGTCATGCTGCTCAAATGGCTTTGCCTAAGCTGGCCGATTTTGAAGGCTACGTTTTAATCTTAAACGGCGATATGACTTTGCTCGATACCGAGATCTTAGAAAAAGTCGTTAAAACAGCTTTAGAAAATGATTATGCTTTAACCTTGCTCACAGCCGATTCAGCCGAGCATCGCGATTTCGGTCGCATTATCCGCAATGCCGACGGATATGTAACGCGTATTACCGAAGCCAAAGATTGTACTCCCGAAGAGTATGCCGTTACCGAAGTAAATATCGGCGCTTATTGTGCCAAAGCAGAGTTTTTGCGCCGCTTCTTACCTCAACTTACTCCCAACAATGCCCAGGGAGAGCTTTATTTAACCGACCTTGTCAGCTTAGGCAGTGCCGCCGGTGAAAAGATTGGCGCCGTCGTAGACGACGTAGTTTATGCTTTAGGCGTAAATACTCGCGCCGACTTAGCTAAAGCTGCCGCTTTGTTAAAGGAGCGCAAATTGCAAGAGCTCATGGTTAGCGGCGTCAGCATTATCGACCCTCAGTCTACTTGGATCGAAGATCAAGTACAAATCGGTCGCGACAGTGAAATTTGGCCCGGCACAGTTTTACAAGGTGCCACTTCTATCGGCCAAGGATGCAAAATTGGCCCCAATACACAAATTACCGACAGCGCAATCGGCAATGGCAGCACTGTACTCCACTCAGTTCTCAACCAAGCCACCGTCGGTGACGGCGTAAATATTGGCCCCTTCGCCTACTTACGCCCCCAAGCCAATATTGCCAACCGCGCTAAAGTAGGCGACTTCGTAGAGATTAAAAATGCCAATATAGGCGAAGGAACTAAAGTTCCCCATCTTACCTACGTAGGCGACGCCGATGTAGGTAGCGGCACCAATATCGGCTGCGGCACCATTACATGCAATTACGATGGTAAGGCCAAACATCGCACCGTTATCGGTGACCATGTCTTTATTGGCTCCAATTCAAGTTTAGTTGCTCCTGTAACCGTCGGCAACGGCGCCAAGACTGGCGCAGGTACGGTGGTTATTCGCGATGTGCCTGAAAATAGTGTAGTAGTCGGTGTTCCGGCTCACCCTATCAATCAGCGCTAAAAATCTAGGGAAAGCGAAGAATTAGTTATGAGCGAAATTAACGATCCTAACCTCTCCGAACTCACAGCCTCTGAAAATATGGATGCTATTCCTTTAGATTCTGTATTCCAGCCTACTCACCACGTAAAGCTATTTCACGGCAATTCCAATCCTGGTTTGGCCAAAGCAGTAGCCGATTATTTGCAAATTCCTTTAGGCAAAGCTATGGTAACGACTTTTGCCAATAAAGAAATTCGCGAAAAGATCGAAGAAAACGTGCGCGGTGCCAGAGTATTCGTCATTCAGCCCACTTGCGGCAACGTCAATGATACGCTCATGGAGTTGCTGATTATGATTGATGCTCTCAAGAGAGCTTCTGCTCATCAGATTTGCGCCGTTATCCCCTACTACGGCTACGCCAAACAAGAAAAGAAAACTTCTGGACGCGAGCCTATTACAGCTAAATTGGTAGCCAATCTTATTACCACAGCCGGCGCTGATCGCATCATCACTTGCGATTTGCATGCCGCTGCTATCCAAGGATTCTTCGATATCCCTGTCGATAATTTGAGCGCTCTGCCAATTATTGCCGAACATTATTTAAATAAAAATATTCCCAAAGAGAATTTGGTCGTCGTTTCTCCCGATGCTGGCGGCGTAGCCAGAGCTACAAAATTGGCCGAGCGTTTAGGAGCCAAGTTGGCGATCATTTTCAAACGCCGTCCCGAGCCCGACAAACTCGATGTTATCGATATTGTAGGCGACATTAAGGGTAAAACTTGCATTGTGGTAGACGATATGATTTCTACCGGCGGTACCTTAGTTAAAGGTGTAGAAACCTTAATTGAGCACGGCGCCAAGAAAGTTTACACTGCAGCAACTCACGCTATCTTCGCTGAGAACGCAGTGCAAATTATCAAAGATTCTCCTATTGAAGAATTGATTGTCACTGATACTATTCCCATTTCCGAAGAAGCTAAGAGTATGGGCAAATTAAAAGTTTTGTCTTTAGCTCCGCTCTTAGGAGAGACAATCCGCAGAACTCACTTTAATTTGTCGGTCAGCGAACTTTTCGTCTAGTTCAATTGCCCGATAAGAAACTAAAATCGTAAGAAAAATGTAATAGACCCGCGCTTTGCCGTCCGGCCTTCTATCTTGACATGCCTAATAAAAAAAGATAGAATAGTTGGGCAATTTATCCTGGCAGCCGTGTATTTTAAATAATGCGGCGCTAAGTAAAGGATAAGCGAGTATTCGATCTTTTCCTCTTCCTGAATTTTGCGGAAAAGATCTTCGCGGGTACCGAGGAGGAATATATGTCCCAGGTTAAGCTGGAAGCGAAAGTTCGTAAAGAGACCGGTAAGGGTGTTGCCAGACGTTTGCGCCGTGAAGGTCGTATACCTGCCGTGTTGTACGGTCATCACCTCGAAGAGCCGATTATCCTTGATGTAAACTCAAAAGACACTGAGAAAATTCTTCAAACCGTAGGTAAGACTGCTATCATCAATTTGACCTTCGGCGAAGAGGGCGTCCAGGATCAGTTAGCTATGTTGGCCGACTATTCTCGCGATGTATTCGGCACCTGCCTCTTACATGTAGACTTCAAACAAGTTCGCATGGATGAGAAAGTTACCGCTTCCGTTCCCGTGGTATTGGTAGGCGAAGCTGTCGGCGTAAAAGAAGGCGGCGTTGTTGAGCAGATGCTCCACGAAATTGAAATCGAGAGCTTGCCTCTGTCTATTCCCGCTCATATCGAAGTTGATATCAGCAGTTTAGGCCTTGGTCACCACCTCACTGTCGCTCAGATCGTTTGCCCCGAAGGCGTAGAGATTAAAGCTGATCCTTCCGAAACCATCGTAAGCATTGCTATTCCTAGAGCAGTAGCCGAGTCCACCGAGACTGAAGAGACTGCCGCCACTGAAGAGCAGCCTGCTGCTGGTGACGCCGAATAAGGCTATAGGCTTTGTATAAAGCGCAAGTTTCTAGAAAGCACTTAGCTGCGGGAGATTAAAGAATTGAACGCTGCTAGTGCTTTTTTAATTGTTGGTTTAGGCAATCCCGGAGCCGAATATAAAAATACGCGCCACAATATGGGTTTTAGAGCTGTAGATCTTTTTGCTCAAGAGCACAAATTAGAATTTACACGTAAAACCAAACTTTATTTAGGTGCATCTGGCACGATAGGCTCTACCGATGTTTTCATCATTAAGCCTCGTACTTATATGAATCTCTCCGGAAATGCCGTTCTCTCTATGTGCACCAGTTACGGCTTTAAACCGCACCAAATTATCGTCGTTTCTGATGACTTTTGTCTGCCCTTGGGTCGTTTGCGCATTCGCAAAAGCGGAGGCAGTGGCGGCCACAATGGCTTAAATAATATTATCGCTTGCTTGGGAGCCAACGACTTTATCAGAGTGCGTTTGGGCATAGGTTCTTCTCCTGCTGGTGAAGATCCCATCAATTTTGTCTTAGGCACTTTTAAGCCCGACGAATACGAACCTATCAACAAGCTTTTGCAACAAGCTTCCGAGGCCATCTCCTACATAATAGAATGCGGTCCCGAAGCTGCCATGAATAAATTTAACGGCCAAGCCTAAAAGCCCCCCCTTTAGGCTAGTCGCCCGTTTTATATAAAAAGTGCCTGTACAGAGTCCAATCTGCACAGGCACTTTTTATATTAGCGCCGCCGCTTTTACTTAAGGGCGGCGGCGCTCTATACCGGCCCCAACAACATTTAACGAATAAAGTTGGTGCGCTTAGTAGGCTCAATTTCTGGCAAAGGCTCTTTGGCGGCGGCTATGCTCTTAAGCATCCAGGCCATATTGTAGCCTAAGGTGCGCATAGTTTGTAAGCCTTCCTCGTCCTGGGCCACATCGTCAGCCTGAGAACCATGCACGCCGTTCCAATATTGTGACGACACAATAGGCATACGATTTATAGTAAAGTATTTATTTAAACGGTCAAAGGTAGCCGTCACACCACCACGGCGAGCGCTGGCAATAGCCGCTGCAGGCTTAAAGGCTAAAGAGCCTTTGCTAGCTATAAAAGCACGATCCAAAAGCGCACATAAGGCACCGTTGGGGCCGGCATAGTAAACGGGCGACCCGATCACAATGCCGTCAGCTTCGCGCATAAGTTGCAACATTTCGTTAGCTGGATCATCATTAAAAGCACAACGTCCCAACTTAGCGCAAGCGCCACAAGCTACACAGCCATGCACCATACCTTTACCGATATGGAATATTTGGGTTTCGATACCGTTCTTTTCCAAAGCTCCGGCCACTTCTTTTAAAGCTGTATAAGTACAGCCTTTTTCATGGGGACTACCGTTAATAAGCAAAACTTTCATTTTTACCTCCTATTGCTTTTAGCAATTTCAATGCAAAAAAAAAGACAAAAAAGTGCTCTCGCCACCCCTCCCCCCGACCACTTTGGCCACACCGGGAAATTTCAATTGGCGAAAAACGCTTAAAAGTCTTCTTTTCAATATAAAAAAAAATTGAACCCCAACCTGAGCTGAGATTCAATTTTCACCATTTGTATGGTGCGGAGAGAGGGACTCGAACCCTCACGGATTGCTCCATACGCCCCTCAAACGTATGCGTCTACCGATTCCGCCACCTCCGCGGGAACGGGGTTATTATAGCAAAGCAAAATTTTAAGTCAAGCGTTTATATAAAAAAGTGAGAAAAAAGATATGCGATTTCTTTGCGCTATGCATGTTAGTGCTAAATTTATAGCCATGTTGATTAGTTCGTTATATCCCTCCTCGAAAACATCGCTAACGCGATAAAGTTTTCTCCGGTGGGTATAACGAACATTTTGGTGGCTATAAATTTCACTTAATGTGCGCAGTTTTTCCACCAACAGGCGGAAGCAGTGGCGATGGAAGGCGAAGAACATTGGCCATTAGGCCAGTTCGAGCCTGGAAGAGCCGCTGCTGGAGCTAGCCAACATGAACACGAGCCCGCAGCCAAAACTTATAGCGAAAAATAAAGCTAACCTAAAATAGCTAATGGGCGGGCCGTACACTAATTAGCATCTCTACAATGAAAAACTACGCAGCCAACGAGCAGGCCGCGCACTAAATAGCGGGCATAAAAAAGCGACGTATCCACTAAAGGAGGGAACGGCGCTTTTCTTGCAAAATAGGCTGATTAGCTATGTACACTTCAGAATCTTCTCCTGCTTTAAAAGAATCTTACGATTGGTGCCGACAGCTTACGCAAAAGCGAGCCCGCAATTTTTATTTTGCCATTCGCCTTTTACCTAAAGCCAGACGAGACGCCATGTGTGCCGTTTATGCTTTTTTCCGCCAATGTGACGACATTTCCGACGCGAAAAATGTCTGCAGCCGCCGTGAGCGCTTAGAGCAATGGAAGCAAATTATTCAGGGACAAGAGCCTACTTCTTTTATGCCGGGTTTGTTGGCTTTGCGCCATGCAGTAAAAAAATACCGTATAAATCCTCAGCCTTTTCTGGATTTAATCGACGGCATGTTTACCGACTTGGAAGAGATTCACTTTCAAACTTTTGATGAGCTCTACACTTATTGCTATAGAGTGGCTTCCACTGTAGGTTTGGTGTGCATAAGCATTTTCGGAGCTCCCGATAAAACTGAAGTATATAAAATGGCCGAATACCACGGCATTGCCTTCCAGCTGACTAATATCTTGCGCGATATAAACCATGACGCCCTTGAAGGCAGAGTTTATATACCAGATGAAATATTAGAAAAATTTGCCATTACCAGACAGTCCATTTTAAATAGAACTTACAATGAACAAAAGATGGCCTCTTTAATCGATTATATGGCCAAGCTGGCTCAAAGTTACTACGACCGCTCCGAATTTTTACCTTATTTTATTCCTCTCCCCAGCCGAGTTTGCCTCAGAGCCATGACTAATATTTACCACGGTATTCTGAAAAAGATCGAAAGTATGGGAGTAGAGACTTTGCGCCAAAAGGCTCGCCTCAGCTTATTACAAAAGCTTATAGCTATAGCGATGGCCTACTTAACTACTTGGGCTGATTTTTGGCGCGAGAACTTCTTATCAGCCAATTAAAAATTATGCGAAAAATAAAAACTATTTTGGCTTTGCTCTTTGCCATGACGGCCACAACCTTGGGCGATATTTTTATGGCCCGCTTGCTTCGCCCTTATGAAGGCGTACAAATTGTCGGACTGAGTCAAGTTTACGATATAGCCATAAGCCTACTTTGCAGCCACACTTTTTGGATTGCTGTGGCTTGCTTTTTGACTTTCTTCATCACTTGGTTAAGTGTACTTTCTTACGAAGATCTTTCTTTTGCCCTACCTCTAACAGCCATTACTTATATATTGAATGCCTTCTTGGCTGGACCTATGTTAGGCGAACACATAAGTGCTGCTCGCTGGGTCGGCACTTTTATTATAGGTATAGGTGTAGTAATTGTTTCGCTTAGTGAGGGCAAAAAGGCCGAGCCCCCTACCTTGGCCGAAAAGACTGAAGCTAAAATAGCTTAGTCGGAAATACCAGCCATACAGCGGAAATCGCGTCCCTCTTGCCAGCCGCGCTCTTTAAGAAAAGCACGAATTTCTTCTCTGGAGTTGGGATTACCTACAGCTGTTACCAGAAAATATCCCTCTGGAGCAGGCAACTGTTCCAAGCTGAGCACCTTCAAGCCGCAAATAGTTTGGCCGTGGCGAGCCGGGAGAATATCAGTGTAGTAGGCAGGCTCTAAGCCATGAGAGCGCAATGTTTTGGCTAAAGCTTTGCCATTGGGGCCAGCTCCCCAAATAATAAGTTGGCGCTTATCAAAAGGCAAACTGCGCAGCCCTTGCTCTTCCTGAGCGGGCGTAAAGAAAGCTTTCAAAAAGAAAGTTACTTTCAATTCACGCAAAGCATCATGGCTACAACGCTGATCTACTCTGGTGAGGCGTTTGGGCAAATCGCGCCAGAAAAAGAGCGTTTTTTCTACTTTAGCCATCTTTATGCCCTTAAGCCACATGCGAAGCCAAAGCTGATAATCTTCCGGCCAGCGTCCATCTTCATAAAGACCGACTTCTTCTAAAGCTGAGCGACGCAACAACACCGAAGGATGAACCAAAGGGCTCTCCACAAAAATGTCGCGCTCCAGAATTTCTGGCAAACAAGCTTTATTGAGCCAACGCTCATAACGCATCATGCCTTCAGTAATCGATTTTTTAGGAAAAACGCGAATCTTGCAACCTACAGCAGCGATATCGGGATGAGCTTGCAAATAGCGCATTTGCTCGGCGAACCGTTCGGTATGGGAAATATCGTCACCATCCATGCGAGCTATAAAAGGAGCGCGACTCTGTTTAAAGGCAAAATTGAGCGTATCGACAATACCACCATGTTCTTTGCCAAAAACATGTATACGAGGATCGGTTGCGGCCAATTTTTCGGCTATCTTTACAGTATCATCAGACGAGCCGTCGTCAACTAAGATCAATTCCCAAGACTTAAAAGTTTGACGACAAATAGAGCTTACTGCACTAGCTAAGGTTTCCGCGCAATTATAAATAGGCATTAAGCAAGAAATAGTTGGCTTTATCACCGCACTGTAGCGTAAAAAGCGCTCATATTTGGTGGCTTTTTGCTTAATTAACTTTATTCCCAAGCCTTCAGCCCAAGTTTGTACTTCTTCTTGTAAAATGTCGCCTCTTAAAGTTTCTAGTTCCAATTCGTATTCAGTATGCCCAGAATCAAAAGACGTACAATCTAATTCAAATTTTTCATCGCCTTCCAAACCGGCAGCCTTAATAGGCCAAACGCGACGAATGTTGACAACTTCACCAGCAGTATGCAAAGTGCCCTCAAAACCTTCTTGGCGAATTTGCTGGTACACTTTACCTTCATCTACAGCTTGTAACTGGCCTCGACTAATAGCTAAGGCCACTTCGGCACTCACTTCTTCTTCTATTTCTAAAGCCGAAAAATAACCATTTTCTAAAGACAAGCCGCGTTTATAAACAAAAAGCCAGCGCCCATTTTCCTCGCGCAAACGCAACATACTGCGCCTAGCGGCAAAGTAAGCGTCTTCAGTATCTAAGTAAACATTTTTTTGACGCAATTCACGCTCGGCTTTTCCCAAAGCTTCTTGTAATTTCAGCCAATCTTGACGATGGCTAATTATCCACTTTAATTCTTGTTCGGTATTTTTTAAGGGCGCATTTTGGCTTACCATACAATTACTCAATTCCAATAGAACTTTCACAAAAGCCGCACTTACCTTATTTAGCGCAGGAAGCCCAGCATTTTTAGGAAAATCTTAATATTTGTTCAGGAGTACAATCTTTAGAAAGAGAGCAAACTTTTCCTAGTTTATGATCAATAAACTTTTTTTAGGTCTAACTGCAATTTTATCTCTCAGCCTTTTGGCTGCTTGTCAACCGCGCACAGAGCCAGCCTATCCAGAGCAAGACTCATCATACCAAACGAAGTCAGCCCAAGTAGCTAAAACAGCTACAGTATATATGACTTCCGCTATTACTCCTGAAGGTTTAGCTGCAGTTTATAAAGCCTTGAATATCCATCCTCAAGGCAAAATTGCTATAAAATTGCATTCCGGAGAATCTGACAAAAGCAATTACTTACGCGCTTCTCTAATTAGCCACTTTATCAAAAGTTTCCATGGCACTATCGTAGAATGCAATACAGCTTACGGTGGCAATCGTGCTGATACCGCTTCTCATGAAAAGATGATCGCCCGCCACGGCTTTAAGGATATGGCCCCAGTCGACATTATGGATGCTGAAGGCGAAGTAGCTTTGCCTGTTAAGGGCGGACGCCACCTTAAAGAAAATTATGTAGGCAAGAACTTCCTAAATTATGATTACTTTGTAGTGCTCTCCCACTTTAAAGGCCACGCCATGGGCGGCTACGGCGGCGCCATAAAAAATACTTCTATAGGCATAGCCTCTTCTTCGGGAAAATGTTGGATCCACACCGCCGGACAAAACCGTAACAATTTTGCTGCTTCTGTCAAACAAGACGACTTTTTGGAAAGCATGGCTGAAGCTGCTAAATCGGTTTCTGACCACTTAAAAGGCAACATCGTTTATGTAAACGTAATGAACCGCCTTTCTGTCGATTGCGATTGCGACGGCAGCCCCCAAGAGCCTGAAATGAAAGATATTGGCATTTTAGCCTCCACCGATCCTGTAGCTCTCGATCAAGCTTGCTTAGACTTAGTTTATGCAGCTCCCGACAATAAAGCTTTAGTAGAACGTATTGAATCAAAGCATGGCGTTCATCAAGTAGAATACGGCGAAGAAATTGGCTTAGGGACTCGCACTTATAAACTGATTGATTTAGATAAAAAAGGATCAGATGCTGTGGTAGTAAGCCATTAGATCATTAAGTGCTACTCTATTGACATGTGTAGCTAGACAAAAAAAGAGAGGAACGGCGCTTATGCACTGTCCTCTCTTTTTTGTCCAAACTTAAAGTCTATCCGAGGGGGAAAAGTCTGGGCACCAGTTGTCTCATTTGTACTTTCCACCAAGGCCAATCGTGAGCTACATCGTAACCCCACAATTCAAAGTTGTGGCGAATACCAACTCTATCCATTACTTCATGAATCTCGCGACTATAATGGACACGCTCCCAGGCACCTTGGCCGCAAATAATATTTATATCGCAACTGTCTAAAGAGCGACGAATGTTAGGATCGTATAAATTGGCAATATAGCTTACCGGATTGTGGAAATAGCAACGCTCATCATAATATCCATCTAAGAAGCAGCTGATATTATAAATGCCGCTCATGCCTATGCACCAGCGGAAGATTTCGTGATGGCGGAACAAAGTATTGACAGCATGATAGGCACCGAAGCTGGCTCCCACAGCGGCTACAGGCAAAGGACCGCCACAATTGCTGAATATGTAGGGCACAACTTCGTCGATAATGTAGCGATCATATAATTCTTGACGCCAAATACGCTCGCCAGGGCCAACAGACTCGTTATCTAAACTCCAGTCGTTGACACTATTGATGGAGAAGATTTTAATGCGCCCGCTCTCAATATGATCAGAAAGGGCGCCTATCATGCCAAAACGCTCTAATTCTTCAAAGTCGGCCGACGCAGTAGGGAAATAAAGAACCGGCACACCCCAGTGACCATAAACGGCCACAGGCATATCAAAGCCTAAGTGTCTGCTATAAAAGCTAGTTTTTTCTACGCGCATTAAGATACTTGACAAACGACAAGACTATTAAGCCTACAGCTTGTCATTTACCTCCTGCCTGTTTTCCTCACCTTTAAGCCAATATTCGGGGAAAGTCTGGCACTTTTCAAAACCGGGGCATCCTAAGCAACGTTTACTGCGCATATTTACTTCACGCAAACGCTTGTCGCGGCACTGAGGCTCAAAAAAATCGAAATTATCAAAGTACTTTTCTAAATACTCTTCTTTGTAGAGAGCCATTCTATCCTCCTGCGGGCGCTGAAGCCCGGATAAGCAAACTGACTTTTGTTAGGTTTTTCACCTCAAAGCATACGTTCACCATTCTACCATAGATTTTTTATACGAGCAAGAAAGCACAACATAATGGTACAGTTGCGGGAAAGAAACGAGCTCTTAATCAAGAATTACTTATCAAAAGGCCATGTAAACGCAGGACAAAGGGGATATAGAGAAGAAGAGCTCGCGCAAGTTTTTAAGAAGCGGCGTTTGAAGGTGACTTGAAGTGTCGGTTTTGCAAAGTAGCAGCGCTCGGTAGAGGAATAATTTGGGGAGCGTTTTGTTACTTTTTTTGACTTAGTTGTTCGCGGCAAAGCATAATTGAGCGAGCATAGTTCAAAAAGCAATCGACCTAGCCAAGAATTTTAACGTCGCCAAGAATATTGGCTGTGCGGTAACAAGAACCGCCCAACAAGGTTTGGGCCAGCAATTTGCAATTGTTCACTAGCGTACAGGAGGGATGGTTATGTTTTTTGATTGGTTTAAGAGCAAGAAACCGACTTTAAAGCTTAAAGCTAAGCAAGAAATTGAGATCGAGTTTTTTGCTGACGAAACCTATAAAACCTACTTCACTACGGTGTTGGATGTCAGGCGCAAGGAGATTATCCTAAAGAGCCCTGGTACCGAGCGTCGTCCTGTGAAGATGGAAGCTGGACAGCACCTAACCGTCACCACTTTAGACGAAGGTAAATTGTACTACTTCGAAACTGAAGTAACCGACGCCGGAGAGCGCGAATTTGATATCGCCACCCCTACTAACGTCGAAAGTGAAGATGTACCCAAGTTTGATGAGCACACCAGCATCGAAGCTCCTGTCAATGTTGAGTACCGTGCCATGAAGTTGGCCCACAGTCAGTCTGCCCAAACCGTCTCCATTAGCCTGAACAACATAGTTTTAGGCTGCAATATTGCCATTCCCGAAGGCACCGACCTTCATGTAGAAGTTCAAGTGCCCGGAACGCCTGTTTTCTCATTTAAGGGAAGAGCTTTAGCTTCTAAGTCCAATCCCAACAGCAAAGGCAAAAAGTTCCTCTGCGAAGTTGAGTATGCCGAAGACGCCGACAAAGAAGATCGCTTAGCTATCATGCGCTACGCTGTCTATCTTAAACGTCGCGAGCAGCGTCGCATTGCCCGCGGAGAAGAGCTTATCGACAAAAAGCCTTAAGCTGCCCATTAAGTAAAGCCTGCGATATGGCTTCGGTTGCAATTTTCAAATCAAATAAAAAGTCCAGTCTGCAGAGCTGTTCTCAAGAGCCTCTCACAGGCTGGGCTTTTTTGAATAGAACCGGCGCTCGACCGTTTAGAACTCGCAAAACAAATCGTGCGCCAGGCCAAAATACTTTTAATAGCCGAATTAGCACCACTATAACAATAAAAAGAACACCAAAATTAAAGGAGTAGCTGCCGTGTGCGGTATAGCCGGTATTCTCTATAGATATTCTGAATCTAACCAGAAATTAAATTGGGACGAGTTTCTCAAAGAGCTACAAAATATCGTTTTAGCTAGAGTCGATATTGAAAATCCTCCTAACGAAGCGGTTTCAGCTTTAGAAGAAAAAGTATCCTCTCTCAAGGAATATCAAGCTTTTTCTACCATATGGGACAACACAGAATTGGCCAGCCAGTTGCAACAAGCAGCCGACTCCGTTCTCGAATTTGAAAAACACTCAAAAGAATGCATTCTCAATTCCAAGAATCCCTTGCCTACCAATTTAGTGGAAAATTGGAACTCTTTGGGTGTACGTTTACGCGACATTGCCTGGACAATTTCTCAAGATGTTTTGGGCAATATTGGCAGAGTAAGGCTTATACTTCCAGACTTTGTCAAAACAGCCAGTCTTGACGCTTGGAAAATTACGGCCGTCCTCAATAATATGGATCGTCTGGAAGTACGCGGTCGCGACAGTTTAGGCATAAGCGTCAGTCTCCACTTTTCTTCTTTCCAGAGTTTTGAAGATTTTTGCGCTACTATCACCCGAGCCGGTTTAGAAGAAGAATTTACCAAACGTCTTAAATGCCCCACTCTGGAGAATTTGAGCATTCGCCTCGATTCTCACAGTCTCGCAGCCCCTTCCTTGATGTTTATTTACAAAGTATCTCAAGAAGTAGGCGCTTTAGGCGACAATGTAGCAGCAATTAGACGCCATATCAAAGCCGATCATATACTTTGGCATGCTTTGGGCTCCAAGTCTGTAGAAACTAACGTGTGGTCTCATACTCGTTGGGCTTCCAATGGTGTTATCAATATTGCCAATTGCCACCCTGTAGATGAGCAAACTGAGCCTATCTCAGAAGAAACCGACCGTTATTGGATTAGCGGTGCTTTAAATGGCGACGTAGATAATTTCCAAGCTTTGGCCCAAAAAGTAAAATTAGCTGACGGCCTCTCCATTTCTCCCAAGATTACCACTGACGCCAAAATTATCCCCGTCTTAGTGGATTATTATTACCGTCGTTGTCACAACTTAAAGGAAGCTTTCCTTAAAGCTGTCAACGAATTTGAAGGCTCTGTCGCTATTTGCCTTAGCTCCAGCTTAGAGCCGGGCCGCACCTATTTGGCTTTGAAAGGTAGTGGCCAATCACTCTTTATCGGCTTATGCAAACAAGGATACGTTTTTGCTTCCGAAGTTTATGGTCTTGTCGAGCAAACTAGCCGCTATATTCGTTTAGATGGAGCTACCGAGCATATTCCCGGCCATCCTGAAAGTGCGGGTCAAATTTTCATATTAAATGATAAAGCTGCCGAGCTGGAAGGCTTAGAAGCTTTACACTTGGACGGTTCCCCTATCGAGTTAAGCGAAAAAAACATCAAAATTGCTGAAATTACTACTCGCGATATAAACCGCGGCCATTTCGAGCATTTCTTGCTTAAAGAGATTTTCGACGCCCCTGGTTCTATCGAAAAGACCTTACAAGGTAAATTCTTCATTGAAAACAAGTTTGATGGCCAAGCCAAAGTTAATTTAGGCCCTGAAGTCTTCCCCGTCGAATTAGCTGAAAAATTTAAGAATCATCAGATTAGTCGCATTCTCTTAATAGGCCAAGGCACAGCTGCTGTAGCTGGCATTGCCATTGCTTCTATGATGCAACGAGCTCTCAAAGGTTCCGACATCGAAGTGCGAGCCATTAAAGCTACTGAGCTTTCCGGCTATTCTATGGAAGAGAATATGGCCAAGACGCTAATTATCGCCGTTTCTCAATCAGGCACTACCACCGATACAAACCGTACTGTCGATATGGTTAGAGCTCGCCAAGCTTCTGTTTTGGCTATCGTCAACAGACGCAATTCCGATTTAACTTATAAAGTTGACGGAGTTATGTATACTAGCGACGGTCGCGATATCGAAATGTCGGTTGCCTCGACCAAGGCTTTTTACAGTCAAGTAGTCGCCGGCTACCTCTTAGGCTTAAATATAGCCTCCTTGGTAGGTACTATAAGCAATAAAGAAGTACGCCGCGAATTGCAAGAGCTCTTAAGCTTACCTAATAAAATTGCTTCAGTTTTACAAAACCGTCACAATATTGAAGTGCTGGCTCGCCAATATGCCACTACCAGGCGCGACTGGGCTGTCGTAGGTAGCGGCAGCACCAAGGCAGCGGCCGACGAGATTCGCATCAAACTGAGTGAACTTTGCTACAAATCGATAGCTACCGACTATATCGAAGATAAAAAGCATATCGATCTTTCTTCCGAACCACTCACCTTGGTGTGCACAGCCGGTTTGCCAGCCATGGCTTTACGTGACTCAGTTAAAGAAGTGGCCATTTTCCGCTCCCACAAATCTATCCCCATTGTCATAGCCACAGAAGGCTTTGACGAATTTGAGCATTACGCCGCCGGTGTAATTTACGTTCCTTGCGCTTCGGCCAACGCTTCCGTACTCTTAAATACCGTAGTTGGCCACTTGTGGGGCTACTATTGTGCTCTTTCTATCAATGATGGAGCCAATTTGCTTAAGCCCGGCCGCGCTTTGGCTGTAGAGCATTTAACTAGCGATGGCGGTTTAGTTCTCAACCAGACTAACATTAGGCGTATGCTCACTGTGGGCAAAAAATTCCAAGAAGATCTTAAGCAAGGGCGCTTCAATAGTTCCCTCTCTGTAGATTCAGCAGTGCGCTTATCTTTGATGTTCCAGTATTTCACCGGCGTTCGTTCTTTGCGTCAGTTTACCGCTGAATTTAAGGGCAATAGCTTAGTTGAAACTATGGTAACTTTGCTCTCTCAGGCTATTCAAGAGCTTTCCCGTCCTATCGACGCTATTAAGCATCAAGCTAAAACGGTTACAGTGGGCATTTCTCGTTCCGAAGAATTAGCCGAAGGGCCTATTTTCGAAACCTTACATGATTTCAATATTACCCCTGACGACTTACCTTACCGCGATTTGGCCTTCTTGCGTGCCTTAAGCAAAACTATCGATAAGGTTGTGGGCGTAACTCTGTACGAAATAGACGGACTCAACACCTTAAATGAAGTTGTCGACACTACTCGCATTAAGGTAGTGAAAAAGAGCGGTATCTCTCTCAATATGCACTCCCGCTCCGAAAACGGTTCTCCTTTGGTAGGTACCAAACAGTGGGTAACCAACAACCGCCGCTCCTACGTAGGTCATGGTCATAATGATGAATTGCCTATGCTTATTGCTCCGGTTATTACCACAGGACGCGTCGATCATTTAGTGTTACTCCACTTGCACTTTAAGCAAGATTTGCCTTTAGCAGACAGAGTCGATGTTATTAAGAACTTAACTAACCGCTATGGCGACTTGGTAAGTCAAATTGAAGAGACTAATATCACTTGGAAGGATGAGTTCCTCAATTTACTCAGCGTTGAAGAGTTAGCTACTCTCAGAGCTGCTGTTTTAGCCGAGTTGATCATTAAGCGTCGCGCCTAAAAGCTATTTGGAGCGCCTTAAAAGCTGGTCAGTCAAAAGCTATTTCTCTAGTGAAATGGCTAAAAGATCAAGTTTTCAAGGCGCTATTCTAAAGTACACTAAACTTAATATGTGAATAGTGAACTACCCATCACCTAAAGGTGATGGGCTTCTAAGGAGCTAACGCTCCTATTTAAGAAGTTTGATATTTAAGTTTCCACCTATTGCTAGGCAACCC
>SFMI01000102.1 GCA_004554425.1 Candidatus Saccharimonadota bacterium
AAAATGCGCAGACCATAGCGTCCTCTGGTAGAAATTTTCATAAATAGTTAAAGCCTCTGAACTAAGTTTACTACTGAGTAAATATACTACTTTTTTAGTCGTATTTTGAGTAGTAAAAATATTTTTTATTTGTTTTTTTTCGGTAATTTTAGGTATTTTGCTATTATTTTTAATAAAAATTAAGTTGACTAAAATAGTAGCTTTTATTACACTAACTCCCGATAGAGAGTAAGACATTAGGAGTGTTTTAGCCATGGGCGAAAAAATTTATAATAGCATTTTGGAAAAAATCGGTTCCACCCCTTTGGTGCGTATCAATAAGCTCAATGAAGGCGGTGCTGAAGTTTTAGTTAAGGTGGAATATTTTAATCCTGGTGGCAGCGTCAAAGATCGCGTTGGCTTAGCCATGATTGAAAAGGCTGAAGAAGAGGGTAAGCTTAAAGCTGGATCTTTAATTATCGAGCCTACTAGTGGTAATACTGGTATCGGTTTAGCTTTGGCAGCAGCTGTTAAGGGTTATCGCTTAATTTTGACTATGCCTGATACTATGAGCATAGAGCGCAGAAAGCTTTTGGCCGCTTATGGTGCTGAGTTGGTTCTGACTGAAGGTGCCAAGGGTATGAAGGGAGCCATCGAAAAAGCTGAAGAGCTGGTGCGTGAGAATCCTGGCTCTTTTATGCCTCAACAATTTAACAATTTTGCCAATCCCGAAATTCATAAACACTCTACCGCTTTGGAAATTTTGCGTGATACTAATGGCCATGTAGATGCTTTTGTTGCTGGAGTAGGCACCGGTGGAACGCTTACTGGTGTAGGTGAGGTTCTTAAAGGTTACAATCCTGAAGCTAAGCTCTTTGCCGTAGAGCCTTCCGATTCTCCTGTGCTTTCCGGTGGCAAGCCTGG
Source organism: Candidatus Saccharimonadota bacterium (assembly GCA_004554425.1). Classification (GTDB taxonomy): domain Bacteria; phylum Vulcanimicrobiota; class Xenobia; order Xenobiales; family Xenobiaceae; genus Bruticola. The sequence goes on from SFMI01000102.1 coordinate 904, forward strand.
TCCGCATAAAATTCAGGGTATTGGCGCTGGTTTCGTACCGGCTGTTTTAAATACTAAAATTATTGATGAAATTATTAAAGTAACTTCTGAAGATGCTGGCCGAGTGGCTCGTTTGGCCGCTTCCAAAGAAGGTTTGCTTATAGGCATTAGCTCTGGAGCTGCACTCTATGCTGCTTCGATGCTCAGTAAACGTCCGGAGTTTAAAGGCAAGAGAATTGTGGCCTTATTGCCCGATTGCGGTGAGCGTTATTTAAGCAGTTGGCTCTTTAACTAAAGATGTCGACATCTTTGTTTAGGCGAGAGTATTGCTAGTTATATAATCTAAAAGAGCAAAAAAGAGCGCTACTTGATAAAAATTTTTACCAAGTAGCGCTCTTTTTATAGGCGCATTATTTGGAGCAATTTATTTAGAAAGCAAATTCATCTCCATTTATATAGTAACTGAGCCATAAGTTACTTAAACGCTGCTGTAAATAAGTTTGGGGCAAGCTACGATCAGAGAAGAGCTCATTGAAGCCTTCTTGAGCATATTGCTGGGCTACTTCGCTACCGCTCAAAAGCGTTACGATAGCTAAAGAAGCATCATAGATATTGCAGAACTTCAGAGTAAAAGCGTCGCCCTCAATATTCATGCTTTGCTGGAAAGGAGTAGAAGTGGAGAGCAACTCTTTAATATAGCTGAATTGAGCAAACTTAGTAGACTTGTAGCAACGATCTACCAGGTTAAGCAATTCTTGATTCGATTCTATATTCCAAGCATTTTGAATCTCATTTGCCAGATTAGCCGGAATGGCGATAGATTTTTCTGAAGCTAAGGCTAAAGAGCGTTTCAACAAAGTAGAACCGAAGACTAGAGGATCGTAATCAGGCTGGTTAGTAACCGCTTGCCAAGCTGCTTCCAATTCGAAATAGCCGCGTTGCAAACTAAATAAAGCTCTGGCAGCGAAGAAAGTTTGTTGAGCTTGATTGAATTTGCTAACAATCTCGTTATTAAAGTAAAGATGCGGTTCTTTAGACTTTGTATAACTTAAATACATATAAGGCCCGTCAAAGAAGTAAATTTTCAAGCGATCTTTGCGGAAAATACGCTTATTTAAAGCCTCAATAATATTAAGCAAATCTTGAACTTCGCTATCTTGGCGAGTGCGAATATTGCTCAGTTGGGCCAAGCGTTCTTCGGGTACATAAGTATTGATTCGTTTAGGCATAACCAAATAATTGAGCCATTCAATTATTTGATCGAGATCAAAGTCTACTGAAGAACGTATGATCGATTGGGATAATTTATTGATTTGCTTGGGACGTGTACAAGCGCGATCTCTCTCAGAAATCTGGCTGGGAGTCCAAGTCATCTTGTAAATAAGATCTACTACGTGGTCTTGGAACTTGGTTTGGGTACCGTCCAGAATGGTTTTGAAAGTAGTATTGAACTCTTGAGCTCGCTTATCTGACAGCGTGCGATTAGGCACTTCCGTATTTCTTACCAACTGGTCTCCGACAGATTTGCTGCTCTTGGAGCTTCCTTTGTCTAGATTTTCGTGAGTGTCGCTATTGTCTTCAGCTTTTTCGACTATTTCGCCAACTTCGCTCTGTTGAACAGCTTCAGATTTAGCCTCTTCGGCACTCTCTGTGTCCTGTTCGGTGGCAACTTCTTGCGTTTGCTCTTTATTAGCCTCTGTTTGTTCGTCAGAGGAAGAAACTGCGGAATTTTGATCGGCCGCTTCTTCTTCAGTATCTGAATATTCATAGTCGTAATGGGCAAAAATGCTCAGTTCCGGCTCTTCTTCAGGCTCTTCTTCAGAAGTTGCCTCTTCTTTTGTTTCTTCAGCAGCGGAAGCGTCGGCTGAATCATCGTCTTTGGGGGCGGTTTGTTTGTCATCTTGAGCAGAAGAAGGTTGCTCAGTAGAAGTTTCTTCTTTTTCTTCTTCCTCTTTTGCTTCTTCGTCTTCTTCTGTATCGATGTCTGAAGTGTCCGCTTTAGCAATTTCCTCTTCGGGAACAGTAGGGACAGGAGTAGTGTTTTCTTCTTTCTTTTCTTCTTCGCTTATATTTTGGACTGTTTGTTCAGTTGGAACTGTCGCAACAGGCTCGTTATTTTTGGAAGTGGCACTTGTTGAAGAAACTACTGCAATTGTTTTACTAGAACCGTTTAAGGCATCTTCCAGCTCGGGGCTAATTTCGCCTACAGAAGCGCAAATAGAACGAATGCGCTCTTGCAAGTTTTTGATCATTTGCTCACCACGGCACAAGCGCAGAGCGGGAGAAATAATTGAAATGGCCGCTTTTTGCAATTGTTCAGGTGTAGTATTGGCTAAATTTTTAGCGTCAGCACCAACTAAGCGACAGGCACGACTGAATATAACCTGACCGGCGGTACCCAAAATCTCATGTAAAGCATTTTTCAAATGGAGTAGAGGAGGAGTATCTTCTTTGTCTTCTTGCTCTTCAGGCTTGCTAATATAAGCTTCCAAAGATTCGAGAGCTGCCACGTGACGGGCGTTGGAAGCTTGGGCTTGAGCGAGCGCTTCTTGCAAGCTGGCGATAGAAGCCAAGTGACGCTCAATTTGGGCCTTAAGATCGAGACATTCTTCCTGAGATTGTTTGAGATCGGCTCTTAATTCTGCTTCCAGAGCGAGCAACTCTTCAATGCGCATATCTGACTTTTGAGCATGCTCAGTTTCGTGGCTGAGTTGTTGCGTCAGATCTGTAATGGTTTTGTTGAGGGCGACGGCCTCTTGATTGAGTCGCTCTATCTGGCTGTTGCGCTCGGCTACGACGCCATTTAATTCGTCAATTTGTCCTAGTTGAATGGCTAAGTCAACATTTTGCTCAGAAACAGAAACGAGTTCTTGCTTGAGATGTTGAATCTCGGCACGAAGCTGCTCGTATATTTTAAAACTTACGGCTCCGGATTCAGTAATGTTGCTTTTTTCTTGTGCAGAGGGAAGAGAGTCCATAAACACGCCTTTCATAAATAAGCTGCTGGAAGAGCAGACTTCTATGCTTAATGGAAGCGATCCCGTTTTCTTTTAAGATTTTTTGAATGTGAAAATATGGAGCAAAATTTTCAAAAAATATCTTATGAAAAGTATTGATTGGATAAAAAAAGGCACTTTCTTCTTTAAATGAAGTAAGGGCCTTAATTATAGAAAAAAAAGTATAACTATTTTTAGAAGGGACTCTCTCCTTGAATAGGTGAATCCGGAGGCTTAACGCCCACAATTTCGGAAACGATTACCTGAAATTGGTAAACCCACTCTTCAACAGCTTCATCAATCTCTTTTTGCAATTTCTTAAGCTCTTGCGGATCTTCACAAGATTTTATTTGAGGGCGGTAATCATCTATTTTGTGAGCCAATTTTACAAATCGATCACGAACTTCTACGTCAGGATGGCGGCCGACAATATCCATGACTAATCTGTTCTGATTCTCTGTCAGTTCTTCGATACGACGCTTTATTTCGCCGGCTTGAACGAAATTGTAAGCCGAAGCTTGCATACGTGCGTGCTGCTCGATTTGATGGCTTATTTCAGCAAGTTTGCGCAACTGAGCGAATACGTCTTCGTTGCCATTGGCTGGATTGGTCTGACCGGTAACAGGACTGTCTGCCATAACTCTCCCACACAGAAATAATCTTACTTTCTGTTTGCTTTAGCTCGGTAATCGAACAAAGTGCCAGAAAAGAAAAAACCAAGCTCCCTTCGCCAGCATTACCCGGATCAGGTTCTAAGGGTAGACAGCTTACACCGCCATCTCAGCCGGAGAACACCGACTCCCCTGCCTGGTGTACGTTCTGTTCTAGTGTTACTGACAAAATCCTTTTTTAAGGCTCATAAAAATCTCGCCATTTTTATAGACATTGCACTATACCAGGTAGCTTAATGCTAGCCCCTATTTTTTTGCAGGAGCCTTTTTTTATGGCGGTGAACCTATGCACATTCGCGCGGGTGGAATTTCACAAGGAAAATCCGTTGCGTCAGTCTTTTGTCTATACTTCAAAAGGGGGGAGGACTTCCAGCGAAATTAGGTTAAAAGCATTCCGGGGGATCGACTGTTGTCGGCGTAAATAGGGGGGCAAAATAAAAAATGAATGCTTCCTGTAAGTATGGAAGTCAATGTCGGCGACCAGGCGAGGTTCTAATCGGATATTTTTGCGTAGGGGTACAATTATATTGTCAGCCAACTGGCCCAATAATTTAAATAGTCAGAAACAGCAGGAAAGAGGCTTTGTGTCTCAGGACCAAGGCGAAGCTGAACATACCGATGAGCGCCATCCGGAGCATTTTTTGCCTTTGGAGGTGGCGCCGGACAAAATTCACCGCTTAATCCATCCCAATGGGGCCAGTTGTGAAGCTGACAGCCTTTGCTGGGAATGTTTTCAAGATGCTCTAGCGTATGCCGAAGCAGCTCAGAGCGAGCCCACATATATTGAAGCTGCTACTAAATTGGGAATGAGCCCTCTGGAATTGGCTGCGCGTGATTTCTTTACGCCTCCAGAGATTACTCACATAGATTTATCTGGGTATAATGGCCGTAAGGGAGATTTAATTGAAATAACCGCTTTTGATACGGTTAAGGTTTGCGGAGTGGGCGTACTCATTATAGACGAACAATGTAAGCTCATAGAGTTGGGCCAAGCTGTTCATATTCAAGGAAATACTTGGGCTTATAAAGCTGTAAAATATTCTCAATCCCCTTCAGTAGTAGTTATTGCCGATGCTCAAGACTTGCCCGGCCACTTATCAGAGAAACGCAGTCGCAAAAAATTAAAAAGGGGTCGCTACCGTTAAGAAGTAAAAATGGCTCCGCATTCAAATATTTTTTTGTTAAGAAAACAGAGGAGAGGTAAGATACTTTTATGGATTCTGCGTATCATGTAGTTTTGGTCACCGTTTCGTCTACTTCAGAAGCAAAATCCATCGCTCATCATGTCTTGGAAGAGCGTTTGGCAGCCTGTGTAAATTTGGTGCCCAAAATTTCTTCTATATATTGGTGGGAAGGCAAAATTGAAGAGTGTCGCGAGACGCTTATGATTATGAAAACCAGGCAAGACAAGTTGGATGAATTGATCTCTTCTATAAAACAACTCCATTCTTATAATATTCCTGAAATAATTTCTGTGCCACTGGGAAAAAGCAGTGAAGATTACTTGCGCTGGATTGATACTTCTATGACTAATCCTCAAACTCAGAATGGATAAAAGAATGGCTGACGACAATAAAGTTTCCCTATCTGGGAATGATAATAAGGTTCCGACCTCTTTTAGTCTGTCCACTTGGATGAAAATCGCCATCATGGCTGCTCTGTCGCTTTTGCTTATGTTAGTTGTCAGGCTGCCTATTATACCTATTGCTCCGTTTTTGACCTTCGATTTTGCCGAAGTACCTGCTTTAATTTTGGCCTTTTCGTTTGGCCCTTGGGCTGGAGCTTTGGTTGTAGCCATTAAGTGTGCACTTTTTATGTTTATCAATTTCCATCCCATGGAACTTATAGGTG
>SFMI01000007.1 GCA_004554425.1 Candidatus Saccharimonadota bacterium
TAGAGCCATTATTTAAATGGGGAGCTTTTTCTTTTATATTGTCATTTTTTTTATGATTATGTTTTTCTTGTTCTTTGTTGTTTTCCGTAGAATCTGATTGTTTTTCTGTCTTTATAGCTGCGTCACTTAATACTTTTACCAATGATAAATAAGGACTAGTAAGATTTGCACCTCTTCTAGCTGAACCACGACAGCGGTTCATATACAACCAGCCCTTATTCTTAAAAAAGTCCACGTCCGTTACCCTTCCTTGCCATCTAAATTTATAACCTTTTGAATGTAAAGTTCTCGATTTCAGGCAGAAGCGCCTTTTCTTTCTGTATTTTAGAATACAACCAAAAGGAAATATTTAGCTTAGAACTCCCAAAAACCTTGGAACCAAGGACGGACATATCCATCTTGGTCGAAACCGAGACGGAAGAGCATATTATTCTTAAAGCGCCACTCTATACCATAAACACTTTCATCTTGTCCAGTTTGAGTATTTAAACTGCGCGTCAAAGTAAATAAGAAGCGATCTTTAGAATCAATCGATTTAGCTATTTTGAAAGAATATCCATGCGGGGAAGTTATATCTACGGAGAAGTCAGACAAGAACAACATACGACTGATTTCTTGAGTAAGAGGTGAAGAAAGGATCTTCGAAAGCATGGAAATACCAGATGTACTCAAATTCAAGTCGGTGCTTACAGCCTGACTTCCGGTAGTATTTCCGGGAGCATGAACCATCTGAGAAGCAGAATTGGACGGAGTATATTTAGCGAAACCGCCTAAAGCCAACAAGTTTTGAATTTCTTTTTCAGCCAAAGGTGGATTAGAAACGAAATCGACTTTGATATTGGGATAAGCGCCGCTTACAAAAGCCGTAATTTCGTAATTGTCAACTTGAGCATCGGCTGTTACCTCTCGCAATTCGGGTATTTGACTATGATTGAAAACAGCCTTACCACTGCGCACTTTAAATTTTAAATCATACAGAGGGATGGCCAGAAGCCCGCGAGAGAGATCAACTTCTCCGTCAACAACCGGCTTACCAGTGTCTTTGTCTGGCACAACAGCTAATTCTCCGGCAGCTCTGATACGACAGCCCAAAGCGTGCATCCACACATCTTCACCGATATTGACATCAATGCGGTAATCGAGCGGAAGTTTGCTCCAATCGAAGCTTGCTCCAGAACTGCTAGTTAAAGTGCTGACATCAACGCTGACATCGCCTCTAGGCACAGAAATTTTGCCAGATAGATAGTACATCTTGGGAATAGGCACAACTTGAGCTTTTGAAGCTGAAGAAGAAATGCCAAGCCTAGGACGAGCTGCCGCCCGAGTGCGCAAACTCTCCTTCCATGAAGCCAAGTCCTTGCCACTAACATCAGCTTTACTTAAGTGCAAATCGACATCGGCTCTGCCTTCAAAAAGGCTACCCCAACGCAAAGGAAGTTGCTCACCAGTGAAAGACAAATCCACATCCATAGGAGTGAAGCCGTCCATATCGGCTCGCCCTTGCATAACAAAGTTTTTATCTCCGAGCTTACCACTAAATTTGCGCAACTCGATACGATTGAAGCGAGCATCACTAAAGTCTAAAGGCTCAAATTGCTCTTTTTCCGCGACTTGCTTTTCTTTCGAGCCGTCATTTTTTAACTCTGAATCAGAATTTTGAGCGGAGCTATTTTCTTGAGCTTTTCGGCTAAGATGCTCAGCTAAAACGGCTCCAAAACCATGCTCAGCTATATAATTGCGTTTTTTCTGCTCTATATACTTATTCTTCAAATCGGAATCGAGAATTTCACTAAAGTTGGCTTCAATATTTAAATCAGAAATCGTGCCGACTTTTTTATGTTCAATTTGTCCATCAATAACTTTTAATTCGCCAATCGCTTCCGGACGCAGCAAAGTACCACCAATATGTAAAGTACCTAACATATTACCAGCACTTTCGGAAACATCACTAACTACACTAGAAAGCAAACCTAAGTCTTTGTCTTTAAGCTCGGCATTGATATCGACAGCACCGTCTAAAGAGACACTAGTGCCTCTCCAGAAAGGCACTAAAGAACCGTCATCTTTGGGCCTTACCCTAGTTACTTCGTAAGGTAAAGTACCGGAAATACTAAAAACTCGATCACTTTTCTTTTCTTTGCCGAAATAAACTTTAATGCCAGCGGCATAATCTTCAACGTTGCCCAGTTCTTGTAATCCCTGACTGACGATATCTTTAATTCGCTCATTTCTAAAAGCAGTTTCAGAAGTGCCGAGTTTAACTTGATAAAGTTTACTTTGGGGATCGCGACGACCACTGACAGCACCAGTTATGGAGGCTAAGTCCAAATTGCCCGCTTTGCCATTGGTAACATTGAAAAGCATATTAAAGACGGGCGAATAAATAGGGCCAGAAGCATTCAGAACAAAATCTTCCACAAAGCCACTATTCAAACTGGGGAAGAGGAAAGATCCCAGCTCAGAAATAGGCACCTGACTTATTTTTAAATGGAGTTCATTAGCGTCTATAGAAGCATTTTTGGAGCTCGAATCTGCCTGATTTTTGTCGTTAGCAGTGTTTCCTATGGATGAAGAACGCCACGGCAAACGGGTGAGAGCTAAATTGGCACTACCACTGACACTACCAGAAGCAAGTGACTCATCATCTTTGCCTTCAGGGCCGAAGCTATGCTTTTCTGGTACAAATTCGAAAGGCTCGATAATAAAACGACCAGCCTTTTCTTCACGGCTATAAGCACCTTTTAAATTTTGCTTAAGAGTAAGGCCGCGCCACAAAATGCGACGAGGCTGCTTTTTATCTGCTTCTTCCTCAGTTTTGCCGCTTTTTTCAATATTTTCCGCTTTGTCGATAGTAACACTGCCGAAAGCTAATTGAGAAATGTCAAAGTTGTAGCGCAAAGAACCGGCTGGAGCTTCAGCCAGATGACCTCTGTACCATTGCCCTTTTAATCCCAGCTCTCCACTGAAGCTAAAACGTCGCTGACTCATGGGCAGCCCTAAAGCCGCTCTGGCCATATTACCTTGGAAATTTTTTAAACTGAAAACTAATGGTTGCTCACCATTGCCAAAGTCGGGGCCATCAGGGCCTAAAAACCAATTTTCTCCTCCGGAATTAAAAGATGGAGAAAAATTGAAATCACCAGATACGCTAAATGATACGGGCTCTTTATCTAAACGGGCGCCAATAATCTCTCCCTGGTTATCTAAAGCTGGGTGAGGACGGAAACCTTTTTGATTTTCATCTCCCGGCTCCATCAAACGATCAGCAACTTCTTTGGGAAGCAAAACTTTTTCAAAGAATCTGTAAGCGCTAAACTTCACAGCTTCCGAGGGGATATTGACATAAACGCGCCCATCTTTATAGCTGGCTGCTATGCCAAAACCTTTAGCAGTATACAGTTCGCCATTTTCCGCCCTTTTAACTGTGCCCATTTTGAAATCGGGAAAATAAAGACTCACAGGAACAGAACCCCAAGTGACATCTTTGCCTTCCATAGCCAAAACGGCTTGCACAGCTCTAAAAGACAGATCGTCAGACTCTACACATAAAGCTAAATCTACGCTGCCATGCAAATCGGAAAGGGCAGGATCGAAATAAGAGAGAGAGTCCAAAGCAATATCTTTGGCGTAAAGCTTAGTTTCTAAACGACCTGAAGAACTACGCCAACCGGAACCTTGAAAAAGGAAATTGCCAGAGAGCAAATTTAAGTCAGAGAAAACTAATTTGTTACTGTCCCTACTAACCTGAGCAGAAAGTCTGTCAATGGGAATTAAACTATCGGCCAAAAGTAAATGGCCATCATGGAAGTACATAGAACCTTCCATTGATAAAGTGTCTAAAAGGCCACGCTTAGAGTCGAAGGAAATATCAAGCTCGTCAGTACCAAGCCAACCACTGAACTTTTGCCCGTGTTCTTCCAAGCCGGGCAGCAAAGCCATAACATGATCACTGTTCCAGTCTTTAGCTTTAATATTTAAAGCCGCTTGGCCGCCATCAATTCGTCCTTTAGCTTGTAATAAACCTGAAGGTATAGGCTCAGAATCGTAGTTGGCCAAACGTCCCTTGGCTTGAAAAAGACGTTTGTCTCTGGGCGCAGAAGAGACTAATAAGCGCTCAAAATTGATTTCCCCCATAGTAGCTTTACCATTTGCCGTTGGGTCGATAGCTACTTCTGAAGATAAAGAAACTGCTCCAGAGAAGATGCGACTGTTATTGGCACTTCCAGCGGTAAACCAAGGAATATAAGCCCAAGTGCCAGGTAAAATTTTTGGAGTTCCGCGCTCGGAGCCAATCTTGGCATAAAGGTTAGCTTGACCGCCAGTAATATTAGCCTTATCCAATAAGTCTGCGGCCTGAGCCAGCCAATTTTGTTCGTGTAGCCAAGCAATATCTATACCTGTAGCCTCGGCAGCCAGTTGGTAGCTCAGAGGAGTACCAAGCATAATATCGCCCTCTACTTTGACTAAACCTATTTCAGGCAACCAAGAATAGAGTAAACCATTTTGCTGCAGCGGACGAGCCATGTCCGGACCTAAAAAAGCGTAGGCGCTGCCTTCTAAGTGGGGGATAGCCTCCCAACCAGAGCGAGGCCAATAATTCCAAGCTAAAATATTGTCCTGTAAGCTCAGGCAACCATTTTTCAAAACCCCACGACCAGCTAGCCATAAAGTGTGTTGATCCACAAGTTTAACCGGCGAACCACTTATAGCCGTGAAATAACTAAGAGCTAAATTTTTGGGTTGTCCCCAAGCTCCAAAACGACCGGTCAAGCGCCCCTCTAAGGACAGATCCTGAGTGAGGCGGCGGCCATCCAAGGCTAAATCTTTGGCCCAACCGACAAAACCGAGCCCTTGTCTGCCGACAAATCCTTGCACAGCAGCAGCATAACCATTGGGCTCTTCGAAATGGCTAAAGCCAGGAGCCACATTGTAAGCTAAGCCCAATTTTTGCATGGCTGCTTGAGAATCGACTTCGTTACGCTCGAGAGAGAAACTTAAAGTGCCAAGTTGTTCTGTAGCCACGCCTGCTGAAGAAGCAATAAGAGTGTCCGCTTTGCTGGTGGTTTCAGAGGCAAACGTGGGTACAGGCGTAGGCTCCGGGTTTATTTCCAAACCAACTCGGTTGGGCTCGTTATAAGCGGCAGTACTTTCGGCAGCAGCATTTTCTGCAGCCCTGCCGTCAGACGCCGTCATAGTGTGAGCCGCAGCCTCTTGCAACACAGCTTGGTGGCCAGTCTGACCTTCAACATAAAGACTGATCCAATTATTGTGGTCGCTTCCATTAGCGAACCAACTAGCTCCCATATCCCCTACTCCATTGAGTTTCAAAGGGATATCATATTGAACAATATCGGCAAAAGGAGCGATATTTACATCTCGAGCTAGTATACTTACGCTAGAAGTACCGCCTTTTAAGCCAATCCAACCGCTGGCATAGACACTGCCTCCAGCCACTTGTCCACTCATTTGTGGAAGATAGACACTTTGACGATCGAGGCCGACAGCTCCATGTAAATTGTTAATTTGTAAATTGCCTAAACTTAAATTGGTAGACTGACTGTAAGCACAAACACTCAAACTGTTTAAGTCGGTAGGTACACCCATAACCTGAGCCCTGCCACTAACAGTGCCGCTAACTGAGCCTATAGAAGGTACGCTCACAGAAGGTAAAGACAAATTATCAGTTTGTACAGAAGCGTATAAATAAGGGTGCTTATAATTGTAACTAGCATAAGGCACACTAGCTTGGCCTAAATTTGTATAGGCTCTGACATTATTGAGACTTACGGTATCTCCCAATACCATAAATTGAGCCGAAGCCGATCCTAACATGGAAGCAGCACCAGAAAAGCCACCGACTCCAGATCCTTCGCCATAAACAAAAGGCGAATCAGCAGTACCTACCATTGATACTTTAAATTGCCCGACGTGACCACCTACGGGACTTATACCTTGCAAAGAAAGATCTTGACCATCAAGATTAAATACCAATTGCGGTTTTGATCCTTCAAAGAGAGCGTAGCCGTGGCCTTGAATATTGCCTTGAGCAGCCTGAGCTTTCAAACTCTCAATAGTGAGAAGTTTGTCCTTCCAACTAACATCTATGCTAAGCTGACTTATTTCCTTATCGGCGTAAGTCAACTTTGCCGACTTAATTTTTCCTTTAGCACCAGGATTGCGCAAAGTTCCATCGACATTTAATTCGGTACTAATCTTGCCACTTATCGGAACTTTTATTCCTAGAGCACGGCTCAGTTTGCGCAATTGCAACTCAGGGACAGTTGCATCCAGCTTAACTCGTCCTTGCCAGTCCTTTATCTTCCCAGATGGACTCCAAATATAGACTTTTCCTCCAGCGGAAAGCAAAGCGTCAGCAAATTGAGCGCTCAATCTTTTTATAGAAGCTAAACCAGAAATAATATCAGCTTCCAAAACAATATTTTCAATGGGCTCTTGACAATGTGTAGCCATAATAGAGCCGTGACTCAGCTTTACATGGCCACCATAATTGAGTTTTTCTAAAGTTTGGCTCCAAGCATGAGCCTTACAATTAGCCCAAATATTGCTATTAAGTTGCGCTCCTAATAAACGAACAGCTTTAGGTAAATGGTAATATTCGCTCCAACGCACCAAATCTATATTGACCAAATTGAGAGTAGCATCAAAATCGGGAGCCATATCCAAGCGGATTTTGCCTTTAAGCTCCACTTTGCCATTTTCAGATGCCCAGGAATTGGCTTTTTGAAGAGGCACGAAGCTAATTTCAAACTCGGCCTTATGATCCGGTTGGGCAATAATCAGAAGATTTAATTTGTCTAGCTGAGCGCAGAAGTCTCCCCTACTCCAATCGCGGAAAAAAGCCGAACCATTATCTAAACTAACAGATCCTTCATAGCGACTAAAATATTGTTCCCAAGGCCAACGCTTTTTATCTTTTTTAGGCTTCGTCGACTTTAACTGAGCGAAATTAAAGCGACCGTCTTTATCTATTTCTGGAGTTAGATCTAAATTATGCAACCGCAAGTCGCCCAAAACGGCCATATAATCTAAACGCATTAAGCCTCTAAGCCAATGGAAGTCCAGTTCGGCTTTTTCCAAATTGGCTAAAGGCTCTCCATCATCTAGTTTTAAAGAAACTCCCTCTAAAATAAGGGACTTTCTGCTAAATTGAGCTCTTTCTAGCTCTACTTGTCCAGTGAAATTATCATTAAGGACACTAAGTCCATACTGAGTCAATGAATTGGCAGACTGAGAAAGACACAAGTAAAACAAGCCAACTAGGCACAGCAAAAAGGCAGCTACAGAAGCTACCGCTATGCCTCCGACTTTTAAGACACGGCTTGTCAGAGAAAGCTTAATCAAGGTCTACCCCCCGGTTTTGACTTTTTCTACTTGTGCCAATTCGAACGCGCTACACCCCAAAACAGAGCAATGCTGAGGATCATCGGCCAACTTTACAGGAATAGAAAAATATTCTTGTAAAAATTTGTCTATTCCAGCTGTCAGTGCTCCACCGCCGACTAATATAATGCCACTGTCAACCAAATCGGCAGAAAGCTCGCAAGGAGTCTCAAGCATGACGTCCTGAATGGCACGGGCGATGTCATTTAAAGGACGAATCAAACAAGAGTTGATTACAGAAGAAGAGACTAAACGCTCACAAGGCAAACCGCTCACTAGATCGAAGCCGTTGACTTTCATTTCTTTGGGAACTTCCAAGGGAACAGCCGAAGTAAGGTTCTTTTTCAATGTCTCCACTACACTTTCGGAGACAGAAATATTGTATTGACGGCGCAAAACTCTAGCTATTTCCGAAGAGAAATCGCCACTTCCCACATTGGCTGTAGCAGAAACGATTATTTCGTTGGCACTGAGTACGGAAATATCAGTTTTACCGTCACCTATATCAACAAGCAAAATGCCGCCCGGCAAATCCATATCTACCCCTGCTCCCAAGGCAGCAGCCAAAGTAGAAGGCACAAACTTGCAAGAGACAGATCCTATACAATCAAAAAGCTGCTGCCAGCAAATTTTGTCTACACTGCTGGCTGAAGCAGGCAAGGTAACCAAAGCTTTTATACGACGCGTTTTAGGAAGTTTGCGCAAGTGGAAGCGTAACAAAGCTTCAGCTAAAGAAAAATCTCGTATACGGCCACGTTTTATGGGGTAGACGGTAGATAAGGCCGAAAGGGGCTTGTCCGCCAAATCAAAAGCCGCGCGACCGACAGCCTTAATGTGGCCAGAGTTGCAATCTACAGCAACTAAAGAAGGCTCGTCGACAATCACTTTGCCGTCAATACTTAAGCGAAAATTAGCGCTGCCCAAATCTAAATTAACGTGCAAAAAAAACAAAGCCGACAAGCCCCTGTTATAAAAGACTAAATTTAGTAGACTATTGCCCACCTTCAATTGCTTACGCAAATTCGGTGGGCCTGGGCTACTATCCACATACCGCTAAGAATTTACGGCACTTGCGGTAATGGCCCTTCTACTCTTTCTATTTGAGCTCCTAAAGCAGTAAGTTTTTGTTCAAGCTGCTGATAACCTCGGTCGATATACTTGACACCACGTATAATCGTTTCACCTTCGGCGGCTAGACCAGCCAGAACCAAAGCACCACCGGCTCTGATGTCGGGAGCATCTACCGGAGCACCGACCAACTTTTCTACGCCACGAATACGTACGTACTTACCAGAAGCCAAAAGATCGGCACCTAAACGCACCAGTTCCATCACATACATAAAGCGACTGTCAAAAATAGTTTCTGACAAAGCGCTTACGCCTGTAGATAAAGTGAGCGCAGCCACTATTTGCGGATGCAAGTCGGTAGGGAAACCAGGATAAGGAGCGGTCGCTATTTCCAAGGGCAAAATAGGACGGCGTCCTTTTACGCGCACAAAATGATCACCAACAATAACTTCTTGACCAGCTTTTTCCAACTGAGCTAAGAGAGCGCCACTGTATTCGGCGTCAAATTTTTCCATCGTGACGTCGCCGCCTGTAATAACAGCGCCTAAAAGATAAGTGCAACCTTCGATACGATCGGCAATGATGGAATGCTTGGCGCCGTGCAACTTCTTAACGCCCTCTATTTGCAAAGTCTGAGTACCGATACCGCTAATTTTGGCTCCCATTTTGATAAGGAATTCGGCTAAATCAGAGATTTCGGGCTCTCTAGCACAGCCTTCCAAAATAGTAGTGCCTTCAGCCATAGTTGCGGCCATCATGGCGTTTTTGGTTGCTCCGACGCTGACAGACTGGAAAAGGATATGGGCCCCTTTTAAGCCATTAGCCTTGGCTTTGACAAAGCCACCTTCAACCGTTACTTCAGCGCCCAACTTTTTAAAAGCTTCAATGTGGAAGTTGACAGGACGAGGGCCCAAACGACAACCACCAGGCATACTCACTTCGCCTTCTCCGCAACGAGCCAGCAAAGGGCCCATGACATCGAAAGAAGCGTTCATCTTGCGCACTAGCTCTTCTGGAGCACGAGTAGTTTTTAAGTGCGAAGAATCGAGCTGCATATGGCCAAGGCTAGCGTCGAAATTTACTTCTACGCCAATTTCACGCAGAATATCAGCCATAACCCTAACGTCTGAAATATTAGGGACACGCTCCAGCTCAACTACACCTTGAGCTAAAATAGAAGCTGCCATAATGGGCAAGCACGCATTTTTAGCTCCGCTGGCCTCCAAAGATCCGACTAAGGGCCTTCCTCCCTTAATAACCAGTCTGCTGGCCATAATTTAAACACCCGCTTTCAACTTAACTTTGGCCGCATAAAGCAACTCAGCTTCATATCGTTTATCCAGATCGGCAGGCTTTTCGTCCATGCTCAGATCGTCGGGCAAGTCTTCTTCTCTCCAGACTCGATCCACCAAAACGCTAACGTTGTTGTCTTGAACTTGTACAAAGCCGCCAGCAGCCGCCAGCATTTGTTCATCATTGCCATCTTCTTTAAAGACGACTAGACCAGGCTGAAGGAGAGCCAAAAGGGGCGCATGATTAGCCAAAATGCACATCTGCCCCTTAACGCCAGCCAAAGAAACTTGGCTTACTTCTCCGCTAAAAACACGACTGCTCGGGGTGACAACTTCTAAATGGAATAACAAATCGCTCATAATGGCCTCCCGCCAAAAAAGATCTTACTTAAGACCTACTTCAGCACTCATTCTTTCAGCTTCAGCCAGCACAGAGTCGATATCGCCTTTCATATAGAAAGCTTGCTCGGGGATATGATCCAAGTGACCGGCCACCAGCTCTTTGAAGGAGCGAACGGTATCGGAAATCTTGACATAAACACCTTTGCGTCCAGTAAAAGCTTCAGCCACAAAGTTAGGCTGAGAGAGGAAACGCTGTATACGGCGAGCTCTAAAGACGATAGTGCGGTCTTCTTCAGAAAGTTCTTCCACACCGAGAATGGCAATAATATCTTGCAAGCTCTTATAGCGTTGCAAAATTTCTTGTACTTTACGAGCGGTCTGATAATGCTCATCACCAACGAAGCGAGGATCTAGCAAACGAGAAGTAGAGGCCAAAGGATCTACGGCAGGATAAATACCTTGAGCTACAATGTCACGGGAAAGCACTGTAGTAGCATCCAAGTGAGTAAAGGAAGTGGCTACAGCGGGGTCGGTAATATCGTCAGCAGGAACGTAAATGGCCTGTACTGAGGTGATAGAACCTTTTTTAGTAGTGGTGATGCGCTCTTGTAATTGTCCCATTTCGGTAGAAAGGGTGGGCTGATAACCTACAGCACTGGGCATACGGCCTAACAAAGCGGATACCTCAGAACCAGCCAAGACGAAGCGGAAAATATTGTCGATAAAGAGCAATACATCCTGACCTTCCACATCACGGAAATATTCAGCCATAGTTACGCCGGTAAAACCTACGCGGAAACGTACACCCGGAGGCTCATCCATCTGGCCAAAGACCATGGTAGTATTTTTCAATACTCCAGAAGCTTCCATCTCGCGATAGAGGTCGTTACCTTCACGAGTTCTTTCACCTACACCAGCGAACACAGAGAAACCGCCGTGACCTTTGGCTACGTTGTGAATTAACTCTTGAATAAGTACAGTTTTGCCTACGCCGGCGCCGCCAAACAGACCAGTTTTTCCGCCTCGAGCATAAGGCTCCAGGAGGTCGATAACCTTAATACCTGTCTCCATTACCTCAGTAGTAGGCATTTGCTCAGCTAAGGGCGGAGCGGGACGGTGAATGGAATAATGAGTATCAGTTTGGGCATCAGGTTTGGCGTCGATAGGCTGTCCCAAAACATTGAACATGCGACCCAAGGTAGCGCGACCAACGGGAACAGTAATGGGAGCGCCAGTATCTTCACATTCCATGCCTCGACGCAAGCCATCGGTAGTACCTAAGGCCAAAGCGCGTACGCGATTGTTGCCACTTTCGCCCATAACTTCTAAGACTAAAACGCGCTGAGACTCGGGCAGCTTCTTGAGCTCTTCACCTCGAAGTCCACGAAATTCTTCACGCTCAATACGTACAGCGTTGTATAATTCAGGGAGTTCACCAGCAGGGAACTCAAGGTCTACTACAGACCCTACAACCTGAACAATCTTGCCACGTGCCATATTTTCCTCCTACAAAGGCGACCTTCGGCCACCGCGATGCTACAAAAAGCCGACTAGCTATTAAGCGCTTCAGCACCGCTAGAGATCTCAATAATCTCGGTAGTAATATTATTCTGACGTACACGGTAATACTTCAAGGTGAGCTCTGAAGCCAACTTATCGGCATTTTCCGTAGCGTTAGTCATAGCCCTTAAGCGTGAACCGAATTCGGAAGTTTTAGATTCAAAAAGCATTTGAGAAACGATAGCCCGCAAGTACATGGGGACAACCTTCTCTAAAGCAGAGTTGCAATCAGGCTCAAACGTATAGTCGGCAAAACTAGAACTTTTTGCAGTTTCGTTTTTGCTTAAATCTGCTTTCTGATTGGAGCCTTTTTTTTCACTGCTCTTTTCCTGAGAGTTGAGAGCAGCCATAGGCAAAAGAAGTTGTTTAGTCGGTTCGCATACTAAAGTGCTTACCGCTTTAGTATAAACTCCCCAAACTTCATCTACTTCGCCTTCTAAAAACCACTTCGTTATCATTTCTGATAACTCGGCGGCTAAGTCAAAACCGGCTTCCCATTTTAAATAGGTCTTGTCCGGCTTATAGCCGCCTCTGACGACACCGCGAGCCGCTTTGCCTCCTAAGCAAATAAGCTTAGCCGGACGGAAAGGAAGCTCACTTAGCGTCTTGAGCGCAATTTTATTCAGGCTAGAATTATAGCCGCCGCACAGACCATTATCGGCACCAACAACTATTACGCCGATATTTTTAACTTCACGACTCTCTAACAAAGGATGCTTAGAATCTTGAATTTGCTGCGAAAGCTCACCTATGACCTGGCGCAGCTTATCGGCGTAAGGACGACCCTCAATAGCCTGAGATTCTACTTTACGAATTTGCGAACTGGCCACCATCTTCATAGCATTGGTAATCTGACCGATGCTTTTGACGGAGCGAATACGCTGTTTTAATTCTCTGTCGCTAGCCATGATTCTCCTTGAAAAAAGTTAACTGCGACTACTTAGCCGAAGGTGTGAACCCTTGTTTGAACTCTTTGATAGCATCAACAAGCTTATCAGAAGTAGCATCTTCCAACTTGCCAGTTTCTCTAATGGCATCCAATACATCCTTATGGGAAGCCTTCATGAATTTCAAAAATTCACTTTCGAAACGTGAGACATCAACTAATTCAATATCGTCAAGGTATCCCTTAGTCACGGCAAAGATAATGGCCACCTGTAAGTCTGCACTCATAGGTACATACTGCCTCTGATTGAGAACTGCTGTAACCCTGTCGCCTCGAGCTAACTGAGCGCGGCTGACGGCATCAAGTTCATCGGCACTAAGCTTGGCATAGGCAGCCAAAGCGTGATATTGGGCTAAGTCCATACGCAGAGGGCCGGCCACTTGCTTAACGGCTTTCATCTGAGCAGCGCCACCTACACGAGATACCGAAAGGCCTACATCTACAGCAGGACGAGTACCGGAATAGAACAAGTCGGAGTTAAGATAGATCTGACCGTCGGTAATGGAGATTACGTTTGTAGGAATATAAGCGGAGACGTCACCTAACTGAGTTTCAATAATAGGTAAAGCGGTCATAGAGCCACCGCCCAACTCGTCGGACAGCTTAGCAGCTCTCTCCAAAAGACGAGAATGCAAATAAAAGACGTCGCCAGGGTAAGCTTCACGCCCCGGAGGACGACGCAAAAGCAAAGATATTTCGCGGTAAGCCTTAGCATGTTTAGAAAGATCATCATAAATGATCAATACATGCTTGCCGTTGTACATCATATGCTCGCCGATAGCACAACCTGTGTAAGGAGCTAAATAAAGCAATGAAGGAGATTCGTTGGCATTAGCCACTACCACAGCACACTTATGCATAACGCCTTCGCGCTTTAAAGTTTCCACCAAAGTAGCTACAGAGTTAGCCTTCTGACCGATAGCTACATAAATGCAATAAATATCAGAATCTTTTTGGTTGATCATGGCGTCAACAGCGATAGCGGTTTTGCCCAACTGGCGGTCACCAATAATCAACTCGCGCTGGCCGCGGCCCACTGGTACCAAAGCGTCAATAGCTTTAAGTCCGGTTTGCATGGGTTCGCCTACAGAACGGCGCTCAATTACGGTAGGAGCAGTAAACTCAACAGGACGTGTCTCAGTAGAAGCGATAGGCCCCAAACCGTCGATAGGTTGCCCTAAAGCATTAACCACACGACCGAACATGCATTCACCTACTGGCACTTCGGCAATACGATCGGTACGCTCTACGCGATCGCCTTCGCGGATTTCATCGTCAGGGCCCATGACGATACAGCCGATACAATCCTCTTCGAGGTTCATAATCATACCGTAAATACCGTTAGGGAAGCGCAACAACTCACCGGCGCGTGCATCTTTAAGGCCATATACTGTAGCGATATTGTCGCCTACTTGGATAACAGTTCCGTATGAAGTTTCTTCAACTTCAGGATTGTACCCGTCTATCTGCTGGCGCAGAATTTCAGATATTTCGTCTGAACGAATTGCCATATTTTCCTCCAAAGAGTTGTGAAAAGCGGAACCTTAGGAACGCTTAGGGGCCATAAGGCTATGAATGTTGCCAAGATGGCGCTTAATGCTTCCGTCGTAGAGGCATCCGTCGTATTTCACGACCAAACCGCCGATAAGCTCAGGGCGAACAACTGTCTGCATCTTGATCTTCTTGCCTGTAATTTTGTTCAGGTGAGTTTCAATAAAGATGCAAAGTTGCATATCCAGCTCGGAAGCAGACTCAACAGTCACTTCAACTATGCCATTTTCTTCACAGAACTGTCTTTTGAAGCACTCGATAATGTCATTCAGGCAAGCTTCGCGCCCTTTATCTATAAGCACGAACAAAAAATTGAAAGCGCGGACGGAAATTTTATCAGCAAAGACAGCTTGTATAATTTTTTTCTTTACGGGACGAGCTACAGCCGGAGAAACCAGACACTGATTCAATTGAACATGTTCGGACAGCTCTTTTTGAATAATGCGCAGCTCTTTGAGCTGTTCTCTTTGCTGCTTCTTGGCGCTAGCAGAAGCGTAAAGGGCAGCGGCGTAGCGTTTGGCCAATGATTCATCAAGCATGCTCAGCCCTCATCTTTGTCAAGAAATTTTCGATTATATTCTGAGAGACAGATTCGTCTAAAGAAGCGCGAATAATAGATTCGGCACGTTCTGTAATTTTGTCGGCCATATGCAACTGAAGTTCGTCTTGCACTTTAGAGCGCAAAGAAGAAGCTTCGTTTTGGGCACTGGATAAAACGGCTGCAGCCTCTTTTTCGGAATGTTCTTGACCTTCGCTGATTATTTGTTCGGCATCAAGCTTGGCTTTAGCTTCAATTTCTTCCAACTCAACAGGAAGATTTTGCAGCTTGGCATTCCATTCAGCGGATTGCTTTTGAGCCTGGCATAAAATATCTTCAGCTTCGGATATGCGATCTTGAGCTGATTTGGCACGATCTTTAGCTACTTGCACCAAAGTATCGTAAAGCACAAACTTAAGGCCGTAAAGGAGGATACAAAAGCTCAAAAGACCGGCAAAAAAATCGAATGAGTTGGTCATTTTACGCTCTCCTTTACAAATTTTTCAACACGCTCACGCTCGCGACCGCTAGTAAGACCAGAAAGTATGCGCCAAGCAGCTTCCGAAGCCAACTTGGATACAGCCGAATCGAGCTCGGCCTCTGCGCGACAGCGCTCTTCTTTGACCGAAGCCTTGGCTTTTTCGATAATAGTCTCAGATTCGGCTTTAGCTTTGGTTAAGCGCTCCTGACGAAGATCTTCAGCCTCTTTCTGGGCTGCTTGTACTCGTTCAAGAGCTTTTTTTCTGGCCAGACGGACTTTTTCTTCATATTCAGTCTTAGCCTTGATCGTTATTTCATTCAATTCCTGAGCCTGACTAACCTTATCGGCAGTCTGTGCCTTACGCTCGCGGCGAGCCGCTAACATAGGCTTATAGAGAATTTGGCTCATCAATAAATGGAAAACGTAGAAAAGGAACACCTGAACCACTATCATTAGCGGTTCAGAGCCCATATTCTTCAACAAGGCGAGGATTATGTCCATCGACACCTCCTAAGTGAACGCACTCCCGCCTATTAGGTGGGGGATTCCTGCTTCTGCGAAAACAGCACTGCAGCTCCGAGGAACTGCAGCGGCTTACACTCTCTCCACAGGCGTAGATTCCCGTGCGACCCACGGTATTTTCCCGAAATAGGTTCGTCACGCCCGTCTTCATCTTCAACTAAATGTATGGAAGATTTCCAGCGGGATTAGGCTAAAGTATCGATTACTTGTTGATAAGCAACAAAGCGATAACTAAAGCGTAAATGCTTAAAGACTCAATGAAGGCCAAGCTCAAGAGGCACAAGCTCTGAATCTTGCCAGAAGCTTCAGGATTACGAGCAACACCTTCAACTGCCTTGGCAGCAGCGTTAGCCTGACCTAAGCCACCGGCGACGGTGGCTAAGCCAAGAACGAGAGCTGCAGACAAAGCATAAATAGCGCTGGTGCTCAAGAAATAGGTTTCATTGCCAGTAGCAGCAGCCGCAGTAGCGGTCTCAGCAGCTTCCTGAGCCAAAGCGGGCATAGAGCAGAAAACTCCCATGGCAAGCATAGACAAAATGCCAAACAATTTTCCAACTTTAGAGTACATTTTTTACCTCCGAAACAACTTAGAGACAACTTCCTAAATTTCTTCGCACACTTTTCACCAGCGCTAGCAAAACCGCTACTGGCAACCCAAAGATTACGATTCCCGCCATTTTTTTCAAAAAGCAGCGGCGTCCTCTATTGTACTGCTGTTTGAAGAGCAGCATAAGTGCGTGCCGTCTCTAAAAGCTTACCTTTTTATAGACTCTTAATGTTCGTCAGCTACTAAGTGGCTGATATAAGATAAAGTTAAGATGCAAAATACAAAAGCCTGGATGAAACCGGCTAAAGCACCGATACAAGTAACGAAGAGGGAAACGCCCCACATGGCGAAGCTCAAAATTGCGCCTTTAAACTTGACAGCCATACTGGCGTCAGCAGCGAAAATGGAGCGGAAGAATTCTCCGCCGACTCCGAGCAAATTGCTCTTAACTTCATGCTCTCCGTGAATATTTCCATAAAGACGGAAAGAGAGAGACAGTAAACGGGCAACTTCTTCGATGATATTTAAGCCACAGAAAAGCACAGCCAAAGCCGGAACCAAAACATAACGCATAATTCCGGTAAACTGTTGCCATAATTCCGGCACAGGCCCTAAGTAGTGTTGCAACCAAACGAAAAAGCCTACGAACAGACCATGTCCCTCTTCAAAATGGGACACGATAGCTTTTTCTTTAGAATCGCCTTCAGCTGACAGAGCAGCTTTCTTTTGAGCAGCCTTTTCAGCTTCAAGGCGTTCCTGAAGAGGATCACCGCAAATCTTTTGCTTAAGCCCATAATAAGTGAAAGCAATACAAGAAACGATAGCCAAAGCTAAAGTCGTGTTATAAGAAGCGGTGGGAGCTTCAAAAATAAGGTGAGAGTGTCCCTCTTCTCCGCCAAAAAGTACGGCAGGTACAGGCAAGAGGCCAGACCAGTTGCACAAGAGAACGAATAAAAATATCGACATGGCGAAAGGAGTGTAACGCTCGCCACGCTCTCCCATAAAAGAAGAGGCCATATCGTTGACAAATTCGTAGACGTGCTCGAATACAGCTCCCATACCTGTGGAAACGACACCAAGCTGCCGACGTCCTATAGCAGCCAAAACCAGAGCCGCAACTATCACTAAAATTGTAGAAGCGATTAAGATCTGATTGCCAAGATTTGACAATCCGACAGCCTCAATGGGCGCTGAGGCTAAAAAGGCGCTTGCTGCAACTCCCCCCAAACAACTCCAGCCCATAATTATTTTTCCTCCTTAGCCCGCCGCGAGCCGGTTCGCTCCTGCTTAGTAACGAAGAAGACCACAAAAATAAGTCCAATCGAAACAGCAGCCACAATGCCCAAACACACGGGCAATACGGGAAATGAAAGGAGCTTAAAAGCTCCATACACGCCTCCAATAACAACCAGCCATGGTAAAAAGAACTGTGTTTTGAGGAATGCGCCGTCCATCTTCCCCCAGGAATTATTTAATTCCTTGTCAATCAAGGATTGAAAGAATTTATTTGACCACCAATACCAAGTTATCCAATGCAAAATACCGATGGCAGATCCGCACACAAAAGCTTTTATGTTTAGTATGGATAAAGTGCCCATCATTTTTGGCCCTCGCCCTCATCAACCGACGGTGCTTTAGAGCCACCATTTTCGGCTGTGGTCATAGCTTGACTAGTGTTTTGGACTTTGTCTTTAGCAAGCGGAACTACTGGCAGCGCTCCTTTGAGGAAGGGCTTAAGTACCAATGCTCCTGAATATAAGCCCAGCAAAACTCCAAAAATAATGCACGGATAAGCCAACCAAGCACGGCCGCTGTATTCAACAGCCCGCTGGCCTAGCCACCAAAAAGCCAAAATAACAGCAGCTACGGTAAAGCCAAAAGAAAAAACTACTCCCAAAGATTGAGCCATTAGGTTCTTTTCTCGTGTACGCTCTTGGTAAGCTTTTATACGCTCACGCAAAGCTTCAGGAGAATTAGGCTCAGGCTCTGCACTTTCATTATCTTGCTCTTGTACAGTCGAAATAGCTTGTACTTCGATTTTCTTCTCCGGAGCAGCGGCAAAAGTGCTAACTTCATATTGTTTTTCTGAAGTACGACGAGCAGCGACATCAGAAGCTCCGGAAGCCATAAGATTAAGTTGAGCACTTAAAGCAGTTCCAAGATGCTTATCTTTAATATTAGACAAGCCCATTTCTTTTGGCAAATTTTTCTCTGGAACCGTTGCGTGACTAGCTTCAGGATTTATAGCATTGGATAGCTCTTTTCCGGAATTAAAAGAGCTTTTAAGTAAAGGCTCGCCTTTGGACTCCGTTTGATTTAAAACACTTTGAGCTAAGCGAGCCAATTCTTCTCGGTCGGCCTCAGAATCGATAGAATCAGCCAAAGAAGGGCCAGAGAAGATAGCCTCTAGCTCTTCAATAGACAAATCCTGATCGTTTAAGCGACTCTTGTTTTCATCCATAGCGATTTACTTAACCGCAAACGGTTCGGGAGCAGCAAATTCAGCAGGATAGAATTTATGCAAAATAGCTTCGGCAATACGTTGAGAAGCCAAACCATCGCCGTAAGGGCTGGAAGTTTTGGCCATGCATTCATGGACATCATTATGTTCTAAAATGTCAGCCGCTAAAGCAAAGACTTTGTCTTCATCACAGCCAGCTAAAACGGCATTTCCGGATTCGATACCTTCAGGACGCTCAGTAGTTTCTCTCAATACAACTACAGGCACGCCTAAAGAAGGTGCTTCTTCCTGAATGCCTCCAGAATCGGTCATAATTAAATAGGCCGAACGCATTAAGCGAAGCAAGTTGGTATAAGGCATAGGCTCTAAAAGATGAACTCTGGGCAAACCTTGCAAAGCAGGGCAAACAACTTCGCGAACTTTTGGATTAGGATGAACGCTGAATACCAACTCGATATCGTCAAATTTCTCGGTTAAACGACGCAAAGCGCGGCAAATCTGAGCCATAGGCTGTCCCAGATTTTCCCTTCTGTGAGTTTCAACTAAGACCATTCGCTTGCCAGAATTAGCCATAAATTCCAAAGGATCGACTTTAGATGCGCTTGCTTCTTCTCCCCAAGGAGCTACAGATTGCAAATTGGTAGGCACTCCTTCAGGCAAACCAGCGACGATCAGTTTAAGAGCATCAGCCACTGTATTTCCGGTAATGTAAGTATCCTTAAAGACTAAACCTTCCTGAGCTAAATTATTATAGGCCCATTTTGTGGGAGGGAATTGCATTTCGGCCAAACGGGAAAGCAAACGCCTATTCATTTCTTCAGGGAAAGGATCATAAATTTTGTCCGTGCGCAGGCCAGCTTCAATGTGGCCGACAGGAATTTTCTGATAAAAGGCAGCTAAACCGGCAACAAAAGCTGTAGAAGTATCTCCCTGTACTAACACGATATCGGGCCGTTTCTCAAGCAAAACAGGCTCTAAACCTTGCAAAACGCGCACAGTAATACCTGTCAGAGTTTGATTAGCCTTCATAGTATTTAAATCTACATCAGGCTCAATATGGAATAAATCAAGAACTTGATCTAAAATTTCTCTGTGTTGAGCTGTGACTACAGTAGTGACTTTAAATCTAGGATTAGCTTTAAGCTCTAAAACTACCGGAGCCATCTTGATAGCTTCCGGGCGAGTGCCGAAAACAACCATCACGTGAATTAAATTTTGCACTTTAATTACTCTCCTCTGCAAGTCCAATAGAACAAGGCCAAGCCGCAAAGTCCAAAGGCCGTGTTAATGGCATAAATAATTAAAACAACTTGACGCTGATTTAAACCGAGACTCAATAAACGGTGATGCAAATGGCCTTTATCAGCTTGAAAAATGGGCTTATGAGCCAACAAACGACGTAAAATTGCAAATGTCGTATCGAAAATGGGAACAGCCATTAAAAATATGGGCAATAAGAAAGCAAAAGTAGCGGTGCTCTTAAGCAATCCAATTATAGACCAACCAGCAAACATAAGGCCGAAGAATAAGCTGCCAGTATCTCCCATGAAAATTTGCGCCGGATTAAAGTTGTAACGCAAAAATCCTAAAGAGCAACCGGCTAAACAAGCCATAACCAAAGCGATTACAAACTGCCCTTTGAGTAAGCTAACGGCAAAAAAGACAGAAGCAACCGTTAAAGAAACGCCGGCTAAAAGGCCGTCCAATCCATCAATTAAATTTAAAGCATTGGTAATGCCAGCAATCCAAAAAAGCGTTACCAAAATACTTTGCCAAGTGCTTAAAAAGATAACTCCATACCAAGGTACGGTAATGTAGTCGATTTTGATGCCGAAATAAAACATCACCAAACCGGTTACAAGTTGCAAAGCCAATTTAACTTTAGCCGGCATACCGTAACGATCATCAACCATACCCACAACTAAAATAATCAAACCGCCCAGAGTCATACCGGTAAGTTGTGAAATAATACTTGGAGTAACTGCTTCTCTAAACGATTGGGATAAACAAATGACGCTGGCTGTAGCCAAAAAATAGCCGCCAGCAACCCCCAAGCCGCCCCACAAAGGAATAGGCTGATGGTGTACCTTGCGGGCGTTGGGCTTATCTAAAGCACCACAATAAACGGCTAGGCGCTTCACCAGAGGTACCAGAAGCAAAGTATAGATAAACCCTAGCTAAAAAACTGCCAATTGGGCACGGACGGACATCTTTCAGGCTCCTAATTTAGACAAAAAGTCAACTAGTCTAAAACGGTCGTTCTGCGCATATACGACGAATTTTAATTTCTGCCTTTGCACCACAAAAAATAATCGGCGCTGATACAATTTACTTATCACACGCCGATTGATAAAGACCTCTATTCAAGCTGGAGTTACATTAAACTAATCCCCCAGCCTCCACCTTTACTGTCTTCGTAGTCTTTAACGAAGCGTTTAATCAAAGCGTCTATTTTTTGTTCCCAGCCAAAATTGAGCGGATTGACACTATCAAGCAAAACAGGAGATAAGATGCCTTGCTTTTCGTAAAATTGTACGCACATTTCGTCCAAATTTTTCACTACTCGAAGCGAAAATGGAGTGGAACAAGCTAAAGTGAATTCAAAGAAATCCAAATTTTGTGGCAGATACGAAGTGTGACACTCATTAGCATACTTTTGAATAAGGTCATTAAGATAGAAATATAGTCTATCGCGCAACTTAACTACAGCATTTTCAAATTGCTCAGCTCGGCCATTTTCCGGCAAGCTGACAAAAACTCCGGGCAAATTTTTTAAGTCGTTATACATGGCTTCAGCACTGGCATAACGATCTTCTGGCCAAGTACCCAGAGAGTTCCAAATAATTTGCTGCAAATCTTCAGGCACTTTGACGCCGAATTCTTCAAAAGCAGGGAAATCCCAATCTTTGGGCTTACGACCAGTAAGCAATTCATGCATTGTAGCACCCAAAGCGTAAAGATCGCTGCTAGGCTCAGGCTGTCCTTGCTGCTGTTCAGCCGGAGCGTAACCTGGAGTGCCAATCCAATAGCCATCGGCAGGATTGGTTACCCTGGAAATACCGAAGTCGATTAACATTAAACGCTGATCGCGACTGCGCACTAAAAGATTGGAAGGCTTAATATCGCGGTGGGTGATAGCCGGAGTGCGGCTGTGTAAATACTTTAAAGCATCTAATGTTTGCAAAGCCCAGCCGACTACAGATTGTACAGGTAAGCCAGGGTTGCCTTCTTCTTTAAGGATCGTAGCTAAGTCTTTGCCTTCTATATATTCCATAGCAAAGAAGAAAGAGTTGTCACAAATAAAGGAGCTATAAATCTTGGGAATGCCAGGATGATTTAAAGTTTGCATGACTTGCACTTCGGAAAGGAAACGATCTATAGCCGCTTGACGCTCGGCAGAACGAGCCGAAGAGTCGAGCATTTGTTTTAAAGCACAAAGTCGATCGTTAACCATGCGATCTTTAACTTCATAGACAGCGCCCATACCGCCTGCCTTAATCGGCTTCACAACATAGAAGCGACCGTCCAGTAAAGTGCCGGGTTCTAAAGTAAAATCACCTGTATGCATTGCTTTGGATATTAACCGCCCTTTGCTGCTCGCGCCGACGCACTTTGCTGAACTTCTGCTTGTAAAGACAAAGCCAGCCTAGAACACGCCGGATATACAACCATATTTTGCTAAACGTACCCCCACTCAAAGAAGAAGGAGCTTCCTGATTAGGCTAGAGCAACCTTGCAACTTCTAGAAATTGCAACGACTTGTACTCTTTCCCCAGGCATAAATTCCCGTGCGACCGACCCAGGGTATCATTGCAAGGTAGCTTCGCCACTTCCCCCCTTATCCCCCACCTAAGAGGCAGAGGACTTCAGGCAGAGTCGGGTTAGAATCGTTTACCAGCGCCGATAACTGGAGCGCTGTTATGTTTATCGGTAACGTCACGTACACCACCGTAGATGTACCAATCAGAAGGTAAAACTACCTTACCCAAAACGTCAACTTTTATATCACGTGGATCGTATACATCTAGCGACGTTTCTAAACGCTTGTCAAAGAACCAAGCATCGGCGCCAACACCTACTTTGGAGCGGACAATACCGCCACGTACTCGCCAATTGTCCCACGCCTTGCCAGCTTGTAAATTAAGCAGATTTTCGTTGCCTATAGAGTCGAGACCAACTCTGAAAGTAAGCGGTCCACCGTAGGGGAAAAGCCAAGCGTTGGCGTTGGTAGAAAGCTGACCATTGCTCATATTGAGCTCTTCAGCTACATCACCTTGGAAAAGGGGGCGATCCCCTTTGCTCAAGCCGCTAGGGAATTTGTCTACAGCACCTTCTACCTTTTGAGTAACGCGTTTAACCGAGCCGGAAGCTTCGCGAACATTATGTACGGTTTCGCGCAAATCTTCCTGAACTTGAGGATCGCCTGTTACGGTGCGAATATCGCCGGCGATTCCAGCTACTTCTTCGCTGACTTTGCGTATGTTAGCCGCAATAGCTAAAATATCGCCGCGCATTTGTGGATCGTCAGCAACATTTTCTAGGGCTGAAGCGGTATTTTTAAGGCTGGAAGACATCTGACGCAAGTTCATAACAATGGCATTTAAGTTGGAAGCATTGCCTTGAACTAAATTATTTACCGTAGAAGTAGTATTTCTGACATTGCTGCCTATTTCGGCTGCATCTGAGCGAAGCTGAGCCACAGTAGCGGAAGCATTATCTATCACGTTTTCCATCGTACCGGCTATATTAGCCATACGTACACGCAATTCACCCATCAGCTGACGAGCATCACCGCTAGCATCCTTTAAATTGGCAGAAATATCCCTAATATTATTAACGGTAACTTTTACGTCTTTTTTGAAAGTATCGTCACCCACTATTTCATTTAAAGCAGCGATAGATCCGCGCAACTCTTCCATAAGTTGACTGCCTTCTTGGGCCAATTGCTCAAGTGAAATGGGAGTAGTACCGATAACTACTTCATCGACAGAGATAGGTTCAACTCCCTCGGGCACAGCGCCGGGCTTAATGTCTAACCATTTATCACCCAAGATATTAGAAGCTATAGTATAGACAAAATAATCGGAGCTAAAAAGTTTAGCTCCATCACGAGTCACTACAATAGTTACGTCAACGCGATTTTGAGAGTTAAGCTCTATATCGGAAACATAACCGATACGTACGCCGGAAAGATGTACCGATGAACGAACTTGTAAACCTTGGACGTCGTCAAACATGACATGATATTTTTCACCCACATCAGGCCCAACTTTACCAATTTGCAGGAAGACAAGGCCAAGCAGAATGAAGGCCACCACCGTCATCATGCCTACTCTTGCCGCAGGACTAAGCCCCATTTTCACCCTCCATTGCTTTGGTTAAACGAAATAGTTTCATTCTTACTGCACCCTAATAGGCCCTTGTACCCGGCCTTCACGGAATTGGACAACAAAGGGATCATCGGTAGATTGGAACTCTTCTGGAGTTCCCATCCAAGTAAACTCGCCTTTATTGAGCATAGCTATCTGATGAGCCACCATTAAAGCACCGCGAATATCGTGAGTAACTACTACCGAAGTAGCTTTTAAACGGCGTTGCAAATCACAAATAAGCTCGTTGATAACCATAGACAAAATCGGATCTAATCCGGTAGTAGGTTCATCGTATAAAATAACATCAGGATCGGTAGCAATAGTCCTAGCCAAGCTAGCCCTCTTTTGCATACCTCCGGAAAGTTGGTTTGGATAAAGGTGAGCCATTCCCTGAAGATCGACTATAGCCAACTTTTCCGCCACAATACGCTGAATTTCTTGTTCAGAAAGACGCGTATGCTCGCGCAAGCCAAAAGCTACATTTTCACCGATACTAAGCGAATCGAACAGAGCAGGCATTTGAAAAACCATGCCTATGCGTTTGCGAAGTTCATCAAATTCTTTAGGTTTGAGTTGTAAAACATTTTGGCCGTCTATATATATTTCACCCTCATCGGGCTTTTGCAAACCGACCAAACAGCGCAAAGTTGTACTTTTGCCAACGCCTGAGAGTCCCATAATAGCCAAAGTATGGCCTCTGGGGACATCAAAACTGACATTGCGTAAAATAGCTCGACCACCAAATGAGACAGAGACATTGCGCACGGAAATAGCCGGATCAGACATAGGACGGCGCGGCCCTAAAACGCTATTTTCCATAGCAGGTTCGTTGACCACGTTTTGCTTTTCAGCAGCACTGTTTTTTGCTAGATCTACCATACTACAAGTTTTTCTTTCCCGACAATTGTTAGCTCACTGGGAAGAGCCACAGCGACATAAGGTAGTTACTTATGAAAATAAATATAGTGGCATAAACCACACTGGAAGTAGTCGAAGCACCAACCCCAGCTGCTCCTCTACCTGTATTAAGTCCTTGGTAGCAAGCGATCAGCGCTACTTCAAAGCCAAAAACCACACCTTTAAGCAAACCATAGCTCACATCGGAAAGAACTAAAAGGCGCTGAATAGAGTCCCAAAATACTTCATAGGGGATATTAGCCGATTGATAAGCAATTACAGCCCCGCCTAAAGTGCCGAAAGTTAAAGCAAAGAGTGTAAGGAGAGGCATCATAGTCACTAAAGCTATAAGCCTAGGCACTACCAAATAGCGAACGGGACTGACAGCCATGCACTTTAAAGCAGAAATTTGTTCGGTAACTTTCATAGTACCAATTTCGGCAGCAATCGCCGAACCGGCCCGACCAGCTACCACTACAGCGGTAAGCATAGGAGCAAGTTCACGAGCCATAGCAATAGCTACACCACCACCGACTACGCTGACGACTCCATATTGCACAGCGATATGAGCCAATTGCAAAGAAATGACCATACCAGCTGAAGTAGTAGTTAAGATAACAATAACTAAAGAATCTACTCCAAGGAAGGCCATTTGCTGCACAGCAAGTCCGAATCTCACAGCTCCTTTGGCTATGCCGGACAGGCATTCCATTAGCAGCATAAATATGGCTCCGAGATAATCTAGAACACCCAGAACCGTTCTGCCAATGTACTCAAAAAATAATACCATCGTCACTTTCCCAATTGACGCAGTCGGGCGCCGTAGGTGACAAGAACAACATAACACCCGCCTAATTTCAAACGCCTTCCTTTTTCACAGCCTAAAGCCTTCTCCCTGCCGAAATTGCTCCCACAGTTCTTTGAAAAATGGAAGAGTAAGAAGTAATAAAAAAGGGGCGATGCGTAACGTAACCGCATCGCTCCTTTCATAATATATTTATCTTACAGCCGCACTTTTATTTCACAGGACAAAGCAAATCTAACCCTGTAAGCTGCTCTGCAGTAAGATTTTCCGGCAATTTCACCATAAGGCGAGCTAAAATATTGCCTGCTTCTCCTCTGGGATTAGGTAATCCTAAACCACTCATGCGAAGCATTTTACCATTAGGAGTGTTGGGAGCCACTTTAATAGAGATAGACTTGCCATTAGGCAACTTCAAATCGGCACTCCCTCCCAAGAAAGCGTCTCTAAGCGAAACCCACAAGTCGCAGCGCAAATCGCGTCCTTCTACTTTGTAGACAGAATCCGGAGCAATATTAATTTTGAACATGATATCGCCACAAACACCGCCACTGTTTTCACCACGCACTCTCACTTTGGAGCCGTTGGTAACACCAGCAGGCACCTTTACGTCTAAAGTGTGAGTAGCATTTACTTTACCGGTACCTCCACACATACTGCACGGAGTACCGTTAAAGAATCCACTTCCAGAGCATGAAGCACACGCGGCAGGTTTAGCAATAGTTACCGATTTAACTGTGCCATTATAAGCTTCAGCTAAGCTAATAGTAAGCTCAGTCTCCAGAGGTTTGCTTGCTGGTGCGCTGCGACGAGCGCCTCCACCAAAACCTTCAAACCCGGCACTGCTGCGACGAGAGCCTCCAGAAGTTCCCATATTGTTGAAGAGCATTTCAAAGAACGGAGAATATCCCGAACCACCAAAAGACGAGCTAAAGTGAGCACCGCCTCCCTGGCTGCCCTGAGAAAATTGGGAGAAGATATCAGAGAAATCGAAACCACCTTGTTGGTAGCCGCCAGCTCCGTAAGGAGGTGTCTTGCCATCCTTGACATACTTCCACTGAGCGCCAAACTGATCATACTTTGAACGTTTGTCAGGGTCGCCCAACACTTCATAAGCTTCATTTACATCACGATACTTAAGCTCTGCATCTTTATCGCCGTGGTTCAAATCAGGGTGATACTTCTTAGTGAGCTTACGATAAGCCGATTTTATATCTTTCTGACTAGCAGAACGATCTACACCTAAAATTTTATAATAATCTTTATAATCCATAGCTTTGACCCCTTAATTTAAGGCTGCGGAAAAGCTGTACTCACGATAAAAAAGATCTAGCTCTACTTGGTGCTACGAGCTACACAAACCATGCTGGGACGCAAAACTCTATCGCCTATTTTGTAGCCCTTTTTAAATTCATTGGACACCGTTTCATCGGGAAGCTCATCTGATTCTTCCATCATAACAGCTTCGTGACACGCTGGATCGAAGGCTTTACCTTTCGCTTCGATAGGAACAACAGCATAGCTCTCCATCATCTTGACAGCGTCTTTAAGGACTAATTCTACGCCTTGGCAAAGAGACTCAACCGTACCGCCTTTACGAGAAGCTTCAATAGCCATTTCCAAATGATCGTAAAAGCTTGCGGAAGATATCCTCTTTAGCACTATCAACACGACGCTCAAAGTTGGCATCCATACGCTTGCGATAGTTCTCGGTATCAGCAGTAACACGCTTAAGTTGCTCTTGCAATCGATTTATCTCTTGATCCTTGGCTTCCAAAAGTTCTTGAGCGTTTTCTTCCTGCTTTAATTCTTTATTTTCCACTTGTTCGGCGTTCTCTTCAGCCTTAACAGAAGCCCCCTCAGCCTCTGCTTTAACGTCTGGCTCAACAGCGTTATGATTGTGTTTATGCTCTTTAGAAGACATGGTACAACTCTCCCACACTTATAATCTTGTTAAAATCTTAATCCCCCGCCTATCAATTTACCTTTTTAAAATGTTTAGTTCAAGTGAAAAAGGGAAACATATGTTTAATTCTAACGCAAATCATATGGTGAGAAAACACAGATCAATGAAAAGCCAAAATGAATAAAAAAAAGAAGCTGTCACAAAATTGGTAACAGCTTCCCTTTATAAAAATAGACTAGAACTTCAATGTTGCTCTTTCAGTAAGGATATCTTCCAAAACCAAAGTCACTTTGTTATCGGCTAAACAGCGACCAGAGGCGTCATACTTGGAGAAGTAAATATTACCTTCAGTTTCTTGTCCGGGAGTTAAAGTTCTATCCAAAATCTGATCGTAACGCTCGGCTTTTAATCTATTACCTTGTCCATCTAACAAATAAGCATGCCAATGGAAAGGCTCAACTTGGACATTGGCTTTACCAGTGTTCTTCATTTTTATATGAAAAACTAAGAACTTATCGGCGCCACGCTGGGAATAAAGACCATTGCGCATAGAAAGGCGCTGCTCCATACTAGTGCGTCCTTCCTTAAAAGCGATCATATCAGAGTAAGCATCTAAAAGATTGTCGCTCCACCAAGTAACTTCCACGTCGAGGCTGCAGTATTTGCTCTGGTTCTTCATGGTAGCGTTATAAGCAATTTCGCCGGGGATAGTCGTGGCTGCGTTTTGCCAGACGATGCCACCGCCATGGGAAGTAGTAAAACCACTAAACACGTTGTAAGCCATCATAGGGTTGATTGAAGTTCTTCTTTGCTTACTCATGCCACCGGAAAAATTGGCCTTTTTAGTAGAAGAAGACAAAGCCTTTTTATAATGTCCTTCTGTGCTTTCGGCAGTCTCTTCTTTTACTCGACGAGTAGTTTTGAAGCGCGGATCTAATTGATTTTTGGGTATGTTGCTCTCTATGTTTTTGGCTGTTTCTTTCTTTTCTTTAGGAGCAGCGGCAAAAGGTTTAGTGGTAATTTTGTCGCCTACAGCCACTCCACTTCCGGAAACGACTCTAACAGTAGTAGTATAATTATCGACTAAAACAGCTTCCACTTCGGCTTTGGGAGAGCCATTGCGATAGATATACCAGCGTGTCCCGGGAGTGACATTGTCAGCGATACCGCGATTGACGGTAATTTCGCCACTTTGGGCTACATTGACAACCATACCCTCCAAATCGGCAAGCACAGGGAGGGCCAAGGCAAAAAATAACAAAATTATAAAACCTATAAAGCGGTTCATAAATTTTTCTCCCTCGCAGGAACAGCAAAAGGGCAAGCCGTTCGCTCCCTGCTCAATATTAAACTTAAAAAAATTCGCTCTAAGACGCTTAGACTTTGCAAAGTTAAAGCTAAATAAGCAAGTTGTGTTGCAAAACATATAAAAATAGTGGAAAGCGCCTCGCTGCGATTGTACAACAAGAAAAGGAATGTTTCAAACTAACGCCCAATAGGTGAACAATACTAAGCAGTGAGATTATGCTCAGTCACACTGAGTCTGAGCTGCGAGCGGAGTCTTTTTTGTAAAAAATGAGTAATCAAAAATCAGTAGGAGAAGTGACGAATATTATGTCTGATCCCCAAACGGTTGGACTAAGCAACACGACAGCTCCAGTAGCCAGAGTACGCAAGAGCAGCCGCCACCTTCAAGATAGCAAAGCAGACGCTAAATTGGTTATGATCGTTTTAGCCTGTCTGTTTGTTGCTTTTATGGTTTTCGTTCGCTATTCCATCGTTTCACGCGCCGGTGCCGTAGGCAACGAAGCCAACCAATCTTCAGACGGCCTCTACTACACCATGAAAATATCTGACCGTGAAAAAGACGGCATATATTTAACAATGTCTATTACCAACACAACTGGTTTGCCCAAAACTTTGGATTTTTCCAAAAATTCTAAAGTAGACTTTGTGGTGCAACAGCAAGTAAATGTCTTTTTTGATAAAGTACCTATTGAAATTTGGCGCTATTCCAAGGCCAATAAAAACTTCAGCAATCAAAAGGTGCTTACAATTCTGCCCAACGAGGAGCGTGTCTTCTCAGTAAAATGGGATCAAACCGACAATAGCGGTGAAAAGGTAAACGGAGGCCGTTACATTGTAACCGGCGAGATCGTGACTGGCGAGAAAAATTCCGAAGCCTAAAAAACACCAATTGCCAAAATAGTAGTAATAATTAATACGCTTGAGATTTTCAAATCTCAAGCGTATTTTTTTGTGGAGAATGCCATGTAGAACCAAAACATGCATGCTTCGCTTTAGGTTATGCTTCAAGCGGCAGGAAGTAAAACAAAAAGAAGGAACTCAGGCGCAGAGTTTGTAGAATTGGAGTTTGACGTGAGACGGGCAGCCGCGGGAGTTTTTATAGAACTCCTGAGGAAAGTCCGGGCTCCCTAGGGCAGGGTGCTGGATAACGTCCAGTAGGGGCAACCTTCAGGAAAGTGCCACAGAAATGTTAGACCGCCTAACTTTCATAAGAAAGTTCAGGTAAGGGTGCAACGGCGGGGTAAGAGCCCACCGGCAGTGCGGAGACGTGCTGGCCAGGTAAACCCCACTTGGAGCAAGATCAGCAGAAGGAGCGTCTTAAGCGCCCGGCGGCCCGTCGGATCCCTTCTCAAAAGATCGCTAGAGGAACATGGCAACATGTTTCACAGATAAATGGCTGCCATCAGCTTTATAAGCAGATACAGAACCCGGCTTACAGTCTCACGTTTTTCTCCTCCATAATTCTAACGTATATACATAGCGCTGCGCCATTGAAACGGTAAACTCTGGTCAGGCGGGTTTTTCTTCTGTGCTGATGGTCGCAGACCTCAAATTAAGGAGACAACTCTAGTAATGCGAGTAACGGAAAAATTACTTTTAGGTATCGCCTGTTCGGCGCTGTGCTTAACTATGGCTGGCTGTTCTGATGATGACAACTGGTCTCCCACCGATAATTTAACTAAAAAATATGAACTGGGCACAGTCACCGCTGCGGATAGCTCCACTTTACTGGTTAGTAACGGCCAAAGCGAAAAGGGCTTTACTGATGACATTTACATAACCAGTTCCGCTCTTCCGGCCAAAACTTCATCCACGACGGAAGCGGAAGCTAAGCTTGAAGCTGAAGAAAGCGCCGATCCTCACGGTTTAACTCACAAGCTTATCGAACAAGCCAGCGAGCTCTTGAAAGCTAAGGCCACAGAAGTCAAAGTGTTGGGAAAAGAATCTTTCACTCCAAACACCATTTATACCGATACTGCCAAAGATGAAGATGTTGTAATTAACGCCGACTTCAACTTCAGCGGTACTACTACTGAGGCCACTTTCCGTAAGATACTTGCCAATGATGAAACTAAATCCGTTTTGGTTTTCGCTGAAGTCGATCCCGACACCGAAGAAGCTTGCATTGACGAAAAAAAAGCTTTAGCTATAGATAAGATGTTCGGTGAAGCTAACCCTTATGACGATGAAGGTAAAGCTATCGGTGACCGAGTTCGTAGTATCTTTGGTAAAGAATGGAGCAAAGACGGCGGTCGCGATGGTGAACCCAAAGTTATCATCATGATGTGCAGCAGCATGAAGAAGAATCTTTATGGTTACTTTGATCCTAAAGATGCTTTTTCCAAGAAAGATTCTAAGTACAGCAACGAAGGTGAAATTCTTTATCTGAATAGCAATTGCGCCGACGCCGACTTGTATTCCACTATCGCTCACGAATTCCAGCACATGTGTGACT
Organism: Candidatus Saccharimonadota bacterium; assembly: GCA_004554425.1. Taxonomy (GTDB): domain Bacteria; phylum Vulcanimicrobiota; class Xenobia; order Xenobiales; family Xenobiaceae; genus Bruticola. Next base: position 31,450 of record SFMI01000007.1, read on the forward strand.
TCAACCAGAAAGTGTGCTTAGATGGTGAGTTTTCCGGAGAATACGAAGATACGACCATCAACGAAGGTAAGTCTACCTTGGCAGAGGATTTCTGCGGTTTCAGAATGAGAGCCGAAGACGAAGAAACTGAAGGTACTTTAGCTCCCAGCAACTCTTACCTTTTCAGTACAGCTAGTGCTTACCTCGCCAATCCCGGCAAGGTCTCTCTGTTGTCTTTCAACAACGCTTTAGGAGAGTACGGCCAGGCTTATCTTTTAATGAAATATATCACTGATCGCTACGGCGATAGCACTATTACCGAGATTGCTACTTCTCCGAATGTAAGTTTTGACAATATCGAAGATGTGACCGGCACAGAGTTCAGTCAACTCTATTACGATTTCGGTATGACTAACTTACTGAGCAATAGAGACAACGCTCCTGCCTTATATAACTACAAGAGTATTGATTTAAATAAGAACTACTTGCATGGCGCTGACGAGGCCAGCGCTCTCGGCAGAGCTGTTCCCGTTACAGTTACTTCTAAGAGCAATCAGTACAAAGTAAAGTCTATGTCCAACAATTACTACAGTATCAGCTATTCTGCTCCTGAAGATAACGTTGGTGTAGGTTTGGTAACTCCTAGTACCAGTAAGTACAGTTTATCTTTCTTTAGAAATGGATTGCTTACCAAAATCTTCTAAGTCTATTCTGACTGACACATAAAAAGAAGCTCGCTTCCTGAATGCGGAAGCGAGCTTCTTTTTTATGTAAAATTGTCAGTCAATATCTGACACATATCTGACATTATGTCAGTCAATAAAAAATAAAAAGTCAGACATATTGCGATAAAAATGTCAATCTTAAAAATTATGTCAAAGAAGTTAAACTTGCGGAGCGGCTGGCGTATCGGCAACAGCCTGACCAGAAGTGAGGAAATACTGTATATCTGCTGCTAAATAGTCAGCTATGTCAGGGCCACTGACTCTCATAGAGACAACCAAGTTGTCACCAGTAAAGACAACACAATTTTCACTGTCAGTCTTACGTGTCAGTATTTCCTCTAAATCGTCTAAAATAAAACTTCTGGTGTAATAAGCCAAGCCCCAGATCTCTTTGCGAATATTGACTCTTTGTTCATTAATTTCTATAACGCTTCTGTAGCCGAACTCAACTATACATAGCACAGCTATTAAGGTTGCCGCTCCGATAAAGAATGACCAGTCACCAGTAGTCATAGACTCGCTTAAAAACGAAACATAGTGATTTTTAACTTTCCAAAACGGCGTAACTCCCACAGCAATTACTGCAGAAATCAACCAGATAAGCTCTGTAGGAACACCTGAAGCCATAAGCCCCCAGCTATAGCGTCTGCCTAAACCATAGTTGACATCTTCTACTTTCACAGGACAATTGTCCGGACGTCTTGGATGTGGAGAAGCCAAAATAGGATATTTCTTTACACGCAAGCAATAAGGTAAATCGACGTCGGTGTAAGGAATAGTAACAGAGCGAACCGCATCAAACACTACCAATAGATCGCAACGCATCGACTTAGCCAAAAATTCGGCCAAAGCTTTACTTTCTTGCAAGCGCCCCACCCTAAAATCGAGTAAAAATTGACAGCGTCCGTCCATAAGAGTTATTTCCCAGCTGTCTAAAGCTATCTTGCCACTATTTACTTCAGCAACACTAAGTCTTATTTTCGGACTTTCTCCATATGTATAAGTTATTTCCTGAGCTAAGATACCGTCCTTAATAGAGACACTGCCGCCTTTACCGCTGTTAAACACTTTAACTTGCTTAGTTGCAAAGAAAATGGCAAAAATCCCCAAAGCAATTATGAGTAAAGAAAGAATCAAACCTGGAAATAAATTGGGATTGCCTATTCGCAATACCAAGGCACTGAACATGTAGTAAAGTGGAATGCCACCGACTAAACCGGTAAAGATCAAGAAAGCTCCGATATTATATCCGGAGGTACTATTTATAATAAAGACATCGGCTTGAGAATCGACAGTCTTAGCTATAGTCCTATAAGTTTTTCTCTCTGACACAACGCTGCTCCTAACTGCAGAAATGTCTAAGCGATAAAAAATCATGTGTTCTTTGTCAGAACTTCGAGAATTAAGGAACAGTTAAATTAAAACCTTCTCAATATCTTCAAAAGGTAAAACATTGCTAAAAAAATGCTAGTAGCCTTCTCACAGCCACACAGCTTAGCCACTCTTAAAGGCAGGACAGAATTTACACTTAGCAGAAAAGGATGGCCATTATGGCGTTATCTATTGGCATTACCGGTCTGTCTCAATCCGGTAAATCAACTTTATTCAAATCCCTCACTTGTTTGTCCGAATCTGACGTTTCAGGACGCAAACAGCCTTTAGCCAGAGCAGCTGTACCAGACGAAAGGTTACAAAGATTGTCCGATATTTTTAAGCCGAAAAAAACTACTCCGGCTACAGTAGACTTTTTGGATATGCCTGGCGGCGGAAGTTCCGGATTAGGCTCCCAAGCGGTAGCAGAAATTCGCACTTCTACCTTATTGCTGGAAGTAATACGCTGCTTCAATCACCCCTATTTAGAAGGCGTCGATCCTTTGGCTGACATCGATTCTTTCGAAACAGAGCTTCTCTTAGCCGACCTTAAGGTAGTGGAAGGCAAGCTTGAGCGAGCCAAAAAGCTTGATCCTAAAGAGCGCGCTCTGCTGGAGTCTTTAGCTAAACCTTTAAACGACGGCGATATTTCAGCTGTTCCGCAATTCGATGAGGAAGAGAAAAAAATTCTCTCCGGCTTAGGCTTGCTTTGCATTAAGCCTCGCATTGTAGTAGCCAACATTTCTGAAAACGATATTGAAGACGGCGGTCCTCATTACAAAGCGCTCAAAGAGCTCTGCGATAAACGAGGGACACCTTGCTTAGCTATCTCAGCCGAAATCGAAGCTCAGTTGGCTGACCTTTCCGCAGACGAACGTGTTGAATTTATGGCCGATTTAGGCATAAATGAAAGCGGCCTGGACAGACTGATTAGCATTTGCTACAAAAAGCTCGGTTTGCAAACTTTCTTTACAGCCGGCGAAGATGAATGTCGCGCTTGGACTACTAAAGTCGGTGCCAAAGCTCCGGAAGCTGCCGGAGAGATTCACAGCGATTTGCAAAGAGGTTTCATTAGAGCTGAAGTTATTGACTATCCAACCTTCATTGAATGTGGTTCACTTAATGTAGCCAAAGAAAAAGGCTTGCTGAGAGTGGAAGGTAAGGACTACGTCGTAAAAGATGGTGATATTTTAAACATTCGTTTTAATGTTTAATACGGCGAATTATCCGTTAATTTTTTGACTAAAGTCTTAAGCCCTTCACGGATACATTCACAAAGCCAAAGAGCAGTCTGTGTAGGCTGCTCTTTTTTATATAAATTAAGAGCAAACATGTCGCCTCGGCTTTTATGCCAGGAAATTTCGGCTAAATTGCTAACCTAGAGCAAATTTTTGCAAAAATCAGACGTTAGGATCTATTATTTATGAGTATTCCCTATGACATTCGTCCAGGAGAGAAGTACCCTCTGGGAGCAACCTGGACAGGTGAAGGCGTAAATTTTGCCGTTTATTCAGAGAATGCCACTATGGTTGTTTTATGCCTCTTCGACAAAGACGGCAATGAAATCAAACCGAATATCCATATGAATCAAGTTGAAGGTGTTTGGCACTGTTTTTTGCCTCAAGCTAAACCCGGACTTCGCTACGGATATAGAGCCCATGGTTCTTTCGATCCTAATCATGGCTTATATTTTAATCCTGATAAACTTCTTTTAGATCCTTATGCCAAAGCTGTCAGCGGTAAGCTAATCAATTGCGATGCAATCTACGGCTATGAAAAATACACTAAAAATAGCCAAAGTTCTTTGCGCAGAACCAATTTGTTCAGCCGCGACGTACGCGACAGCGCTCCTTATATGCTTAAGAGTGTAGTTGTAGACGATGAAGCTTTCGACTGGGAAGGCGATCAGCCACTGCGTAGGCCTTTAAACGAAACTATTATTTATGAAGTCCATGTTAAAGGTTTCACTAAGTTAAAAACTTCACTTCCTGAAAAGATACGCGGAACTTACGCAGGCTTGGCCCATCCTGACTCTATCAATTACCTTAAAGATTTAGGCATTACGGCCGTAGAACTATTGCCTATTCACTTATCTGCCAGCGAAGGGCGTCTCGACGGCCTTAGTTTAAGCAATTATTGGGGATACAATAGCTTAGGCTTCTTCTGTCCCGATCCTCGTTACAGTTCCTCTCCCGACGCAGTAAACGAATTTAAGTCTATGGTAAAAGCTTTGCATAAAGCAGGCATCGAAGTTATCTTAGATGTGGTTTACAACCATACTGCCGAGCAAGGCAACGACGGGCCACAGCTCTCTATGCGTGGCTTAGACAACCCCACTTATTATCGCTTAGAGCCCAGTTGCCAGCACAATTATTGCAATTTTACCGGTTGCGGTAATAGTTTAGACACCAGAAATCCGCGTACCTTACAATTAGTAGCCGATAGTTTGCGCTATTGGGTACAGGAAATGCATGTCGATGGTTTCCGTTTTGACCTAGCTACAACTTTAGCTCGTACTGCTTCCGGTAATAATTATCGCACTCACTCCAGCTTTTTGGGAGTTCTGGCCCAAGATCCAATTTTAAATCGCACTAAGCTTATCGCCGAGCCTTGGGATTGCGGCCCTGATGGCTACCAAGTGGGAAAATTTCCTAAAGGTTGGAGCGAATGGAATGGCGATTGGCGCGACACCGTGAGACGCTTTTGGAAAGGCGATGGAGGCCTTTTAGGTAAAATGGCCTCCAAATTGAGCGGTTCCAGCGATTTGTATTGGAATAGGAGTCCTTTAGCCAGCATAAATTTTGTCACAGCTCATGACGGTTTTACCTTGTATGATTTAGTTACTTACCAGCAAAAGCGCAATCAAGCTAACGGCGAAGGTAATCGAGATGGCACCAACGACAATAACAACTGGAATTGCGGTTATGAAGGGCCTACCACCAACGAAGGTATTATGAACTTGCGCTGGCGTCAAATGCGCAATTTCATCTTAACTATTTTGCTCAGTCAAGGCATTCCTATGCTCTTGGGCGGTGATGAAATTGCCCGCACCCAATATGGAAACAATAATGCTTATTGCCAAGATAATGAAATTTCTTATTACAACTGGAATATAAGCCCTAAACAGCAACAACTTTTTGCTTTTACCAAAGCCGTCATCGAACTTCGCCAAAAGCACCCAGCTTTTAGGCGCTCGACTTTTTTCAGAGGCCAAACAGAAAGCGGCGCCAAAGATGTTGTTTGGCTTAACTTAAGCGGCAAGGAAATGCACGGTTCAGATTGGGATCAGCAAAGTTGCGGTGCCTTTGGCATGTACATTGATGGCGAATGGCTCGACGATCTAGACGAAAAATGCAACAAACTTAAAGACAGCTCTTTCCTTTTACTTTTCAACAACGATATGTGTCCCAGAGAATTTACCTTACCGCAGGCTAAACCTTGGGCTCAATGGCAAGTTGTTGTCAATACTTACAGCGATCCTAGTGTGTACAAAGTTAGTAAGTATTGTACTCTACCTCCCCATTCAGCTACCGTCCTCGAAGAATGCCCCAGAACAGGCAATTTAGCTTAAAAAATGCCCGAAAAAACGCGGTTTCAGCTTGTAGTCAAGCCATAAACTGCGTTTTTTTGTTTATATATCTTGCATCTTATTTAATGTGCGTGTATTATTAAACTAATCGAACCGCCAAGGGACGGTTCAGCCTGTGCGTTTCTGTCTGCAAGTGTATGTCCTTTTTTTAATTTCAGACAGCAAATTTGTGTTCAAGTGTTCGCGTTTATCAATTAGAATAGGCGTTTTCAAGGAAGCTTTTTAAGCTTAGTTTGCTTGTGCTCAATTCTTTTATTGTGCATATCTTATACAGTAAAATAAAAGCAATTATTGTTTTTATTTATTGCTACTGACATTTCGTTTTTGCTTTTTCTGTATATTTTTTGTAAATTGATTGCCAAAAAATAGGCTTATAGCAACTGAAAACGTCCCTGTTATCCCTGCCTGAGAGGAAATTATCATGAACAAAAAAGCACGCGTTTTCGCATATTCAGCTATTGCTAATAGCCTAATCTTTGGAAGTGCCTTCATTTCCGGTTGTGGCGACAGCGGAAGTACAACTCCTGCCTTCCCAACTTCTTCTTCAACTTCTAATCCTTCTACAGAGCCTACACCTAACGATCCGAATACACCTACTACACCACAACTCCGAGTACCCCCAATACTCCAAATCCAGAGCAGCCTACGGAAGAAACAAGTCGTCAAATCAGTTTGCAATTTGACTCTAAGTCGGTTGCCGAATTGCAAAATTTGAAAGCAGTCAAAGCTCGCTACCTCGTAGCTAAAGATCTCGATGATGGCGAAGGTCAAGCAAAGCTTCTGGAAGGTAATATAAACCTCGATTCTGAGGCCAAAGAAATGGCTATAAAGGACGTTCCC
>SFMI01000103.1 GCA_004554425.1 Candidatus Saccharimonadota bacterium
ATCAGCGGCCCTTCTTCAGTACCTATTCGTGTAGATGGTATGCTAACTTCTCAAACTCTGCCTATAAAAGCTGCAGCTATCAGCAACAGCTTAACTATACGTATTCCTAGTGCTTGCAGACATACGGCCAGCTTACAATAAGAGCATTTTTACAGCCAATCGTTGGGTTGTAAAAATGCTCTTATTCCATTAGTTCAATTAAGCCTAACACCTAATATATTGTAGTTACAAAATATGCAAAAAACAACTAAAGCACCCGCTTTGCTCCTAAATAGCGTGCTTTAAAGTAGCTCTCTTCCAGACTACTCACTCTAACAAAACCGGAAGAAGAAGCATGGATAAATTCGCCATTGCCTAAATAGATGCCCACATGAGAAGCTCCAGGAGCGTAAGTTTCAAAAAAGACCATATCACCCGGGGCCTCACTGCCAAAAGACACAGCTTTACCTTCATTGAACTGCACGTCTGCGGTACGAGGTAAGTTTATGCCTACTTGTCCATACACATATTGAACATAACCGGAACAATCAAAGCCAGAAGGCGTAGTTCCGCCCCAAACATAAGGCACCCCCATATAGCTTCTAGCCTTATTTAAGAGACTGTTTACTCTAGAAGAAGGGCCAGCGCCAGCAGCAATTTCCTCTTCATCTTCCTCAACTGGAGGAACGTAATTAGGAATTTTAACTACCTTGCCATCAGAGCCAATAGCGATACTATAACTAGGAGCTGGATTAGAAGCACGGCGATAGGAACGACGTTTTTTCTTTTTGGCTTTTTTGGCAATCTGGTTAGTTTGTTGGCTTACAGAAGTGCTAACAGCTACCAAGTCGGCAGACTCACCACCGACTTTAACTACTTCTGGAGAGGGAGCACTCTGAGCGATTGCAGTTTCAACTTTAGTCGGAAGAGGTTTAGCTTCCGGATCTATAGGAATTAGCAAGATAGCTCCAGTTTGCAATCCTTTTTGATCTACAATCGTATTAGCATTGACACGCAAAACTTCTTTAGGATCGACGCTGTAACGCGAAGCAATTGAATAAATTGTGTCACCACTAACGACTTCATAATATTTATAAACTATGTGCGCTTGCACAGAAGAAGCAGCCAGCCCCACAGTTAAGCTACAAGCTGCCGCCACAGCCAAAGCCCTGCGGCTCGCTTTCTTAAATAAGGAATATAATTTTTCCATTATTTTACTTCTGTCCCCACAGAAAAAATAAGCAAGACCGAAGCAAAAATAGCTACTTTCAAGCAGTCTACTAAAAAGCTTCGGTCTCTAATAGTACAATTGCTACAAGGGCAACTACTTGTTGCTCAACATTTCATTTATGGAACGAGCCGCGCGGCGACCTTCACCCATAGCTAAAATTACAGTAGCAGCACCTAAAACGATATCTCCTCCAGCATAAACTCCGTCTAAGCTGGTTTTGCCGGTAGCTTCTTCGACAATGATATTGCCTTTTTTGTTGAGCTCCAAACCAGGAGTAGCTGAAGTAAGCAACGGATTAGAGCGGTTACCGATAGCCACCAAGACGGTATCGCACTCTAATTCGTAGGTATCGCCCTCAATCTTGACGGGGCTGCGGCGACCGCTGGCATCGGGCTCACCCAATTCGTAACGTTGTACGGTTACAGATTTGACACGACCTTGCTCGTCGCCATTGATAGCGCAAGCATTTTGCAAGAAGCAAAAACGGATGCCTTCTTCAAAAGCATGCTCTACTTCTTCGCGTCTAGCAGGCATTTCATGACGGCTACGACGATAGAGTACCGTAACTTCCTCAGCACCAAGGCGCTTAGCCATACGGCAAGAGTCCATAGCAACATTGCCACCGCCTAAAACGACAACCTTCTTGGAGTTGTACATGGGCGTGTCATTGCGACCGGGATAGATTCCACCCATCAAGTTGGCACGGGTTAAGTACTCATTGGCGGTGCAAACACCAATTAAATCTTCACCGGGAATTCCCATGAAGATGGGCAAACCAGCTCCAACACCGATGAAAGCTGCCTCAAAACCGTCTTTTTCGAAGAGATCCTTAATAGTGCGAGTGCGCCCCACAACATAATCAGTATGGAATTGGACGCCCATTTTTACCAGAGAATTGATTTGCTCATCAACTACATTCTTAGGCAAACGGAACTCGGGAATACCATAGCGTAAAACGCCACCCAGCTTGTGCAAAGCTTCAAAGACATGTACTTCATGTCCCTCACGACGACAGTCGGCAGCAACCACCAAACCAGCAGGGCCAGAACCAATAACAGCAACTTTGTGGCCACTTTCCGGCTTTATTTCCAAAGCGCCTTCGCTATGTTTGGCATGCCAATCGGCCAAGAAACGCTCTACTTTACCGATAGAAACTGACTGAGCTACATCTTTGTGGGCTTTACCAATCATGCAATTTTGCTGGCACTGACGCTCTTGAGGACAAACACGACCGCAAATGGCAGGTAACAAACTCGATTCTTGAATAACGGCGATGGCTTTGTCAAAATCCCATTCAGCAGCAGCATGGAGGAAGCCGGGGATATTGATGCCTACAGGACAACCCTTTACACAATTAGGATTTTTGCATTGTAAGCAACGGCGGCTTTCTACTACAGCTTGGGCTGGTGAAAAAGTCTTCTCTACTTCATCTTGCCACTGGGAACGCTGCAAAGGATCCAAAACGGCAGGCTTTTGCACAGGAATGGCCATACGATCCTTGGGAGTTAAGGTTTCTTTCTCTTCCAATTTGTGCAAAATATCTAAAGCTTCTTGCTCGAGGATTTGAGGATCTTTATGAAAACGAGGCATTATAAACTCTCCTTAGACAAACTTATTGTTGCATAGGCACTCGCTGTTAATAAACGAGCGGTTCCAACATCAGAGCCAGCTATATTTCCCCGGCCTCATGCATCTCTTTAACTACAGCTCTGAAGCGGCAAGTATGCTCGCGAGCTTTGGTCTCTTGCTCTTTAAATGCGTTCAAACGCTTGAGCATATTGTCAAAATCGACTAAGTGAGCGTCAAACTCAGGGCCGTCTACGCATACAAATTTAATTTGTCCGTCTACAGTTACACGACAGCATCCACACATGCCAGTTCCGTCAATCATAATAGTGTTGAGACTGACCAGAGTATTGACATTGAAAGGCTTGGTAGTTAAAGCACAGAATTTCATCATGACGGGCGGGCCAATAGCAACAACTAAATCCGGCTTTTCATTTTCGCTGGCACAAAGCTCTTTCAAAGGCTCAGTAACTAAAGCTTTACGACCGTAAGAACCATCATCAGTTACCACGACATACTCATCGGCTACAGCTTTCATTTCATCTTCCAAAATGAGCAAGCCCTTGTTTCGAGCTCCGGCAATGACAGTAACATGATTGCCCAAAGCCTTCAATCCACAAACGATAGGATACAGAGGAGCTAAACCGATACCTCCGCCTACAGCCACTACTTTACCGAAATTCTCTAAGTGGGTAGGTTTGCCAAGAGGACCAGCAATTACTGGAATATAGTCGCCTACTTCAAAATGACTAAGCTCTTCAGTGGACTTGCCTACTACCTGGAAAATCAAAGTGATAGTTCCGGCTTCTTTATCGGTGTCGGCGATAGTTAAAGGTACACGCTCACCATAGTCGACATCGGTTTGCAAAATAATAAACTGGCCGGGCTTATGTTCTTCGGCGATAAGCTTAGCCTCAACACGCATACGCAAGACGTTTTCTGACAAAAACTCTTTAGACACAATTTTGTGCCCTGTGCGAGGGGCAGCAGAACCGACAATATTAGTCAAATCACTCATGCTTTAAATCTCTCAAAACCACCAAGATAGAATTAACAATCGAATACCGACCGCTGTAAAAGTTAACAACGCTCAGATTCACACTCCGGGCTATTTTGCCAAAAAGAACAAATTGCCTCCTTTCAAGGGCACGTAAAAAAGAACGTTGAATAACATAAAAAAACGCTCACCGCTTTCTCACCTCAAAATTAAGTGAAAGCAGGAGCGTTTTCCAAAAATTGCACGGCTACATAACCGAACAATAAGTTTTAGAAGGTAATTTCCATTGAACCGGTATTTTGATCTTTTGAAGCAGATTTGGGTACAACATAGTTGCTATTAATTTGCTTCATGTTTTCTACAGTCATCATAGAACGAGAAATATCGGTGTTGCTTCCAGCAGGAATGATGGAAACATTAGCACGTCCTTTCAAAATTCTTTCGGTCTCTAAAATTTCGAAAAGGGCGCTGGCAACTTCATTATCTTTAGAAATTTCTTCTAAAGCTTTACCTACAATTTCAGGACGGATGGCTGCGGCGCGAGCAAACTCGATAGCTGATTTGCGATCTGCTTCAGAGCGAATAACGCTAACTCGGTTGTTACCATCTTGCTTAATGGCAGCAGTTACCTGACGCAAACGGTTGACAACTTTTTCTTCAATCTGAGCAATCATTCTTCTATCACGGAAATGTACATTACGAATGTAAACAGAACCGAGACGATAACCCCATTCGTCGGAGCGAGGAGAAACTTCCTGACGCACAGCGCGACTCATGGCATGACGATCTTCCATCATATCAGCTAAAGTGAGGTTGGAAAGGCAGCGCACGGTAGCGTTGCTAACATTGGCTCGCAAAGAGCCCTCGGGGTCGATGTTTTTGAAACTATATTTCACAGGGTCGGAAACCATCATTTCATACCAAACACCGATGCCCATAGGAGCGCCTTCTTCCGAGTTTACAGGCAAACTGCGTAAATAGCACTGATCTAAGCTAGTGTCAACGACAATATCTTTACCCATGAAGTTGAAAAGAAAAGCATCGACTAGAGACATCTCCGATACCAGAGAATGAATGCCAGGTTCATCAAAACGGGCCCGAACTTTACCCAATAATTGCAAAATATGGCACTCGCGTTCATTTACAATGACGTAAGGCCAAAAGAATTTGGCAATGTAAGGTAACATTTCAAAAAAAACGGTTGCAGCAACAAAAGCAGCAATAAAGGCAGGTAAAAACATATTAGCTAACTACCTCCTGTCTTCCAACACAATATTGCTGGCTCTGCTCAAGAGGCCAAGCTTTACATTGCGTAAATAGGCATACAACCCACCATGATCGCGCAAGGATTTAAGACGGTCAGAAAGCTGACGCAAAGGCTCGACTTCAGCCTGAGCCTTAAGAGTCTGGATTTCTACAGCCCTCTTGGATTGTACAATGGTCTGGTCTGCATCGGCTTGAGCCACACTTATATCTGAAGAAACTTCGTTGTGGGCTGTATTAATAGCAGCCAAAGCTTGCTCTACGCAATCAGGAGGATCAATGTTGGTAATTAAGGCTGCTTCAAAAACGATACCATAGCGAGCAGCGGAGTTGGCGCACTCTCTTTCCATATGGTCGTTAATATCTTGAAGGTTTTTACGTAAGTCGTTAATGGAAATACCTTCCACATTTTTACGCAAAGGATCTTCTTCTTCATCAAGCATAGGGTTTTTGGGAGCTTCGTAGTTAGCAATTTTTTCACGCAAAACTGAATGGAAAAAGCCCATTACATGCGCAATAGGATTTCTAATACCGAAAAGATAAGCGTAAAGATTATCTTCGGAGACACGGAAGCGAATCTGACCGGAGATTCTAGTATTGAGTTGGTCCTTAGTAACTGCATTTAAAGCAGCACTTTGACTTCTGGGATTTGAAGGATCAAAACCAATATCAACAGTTTGAGTAGCGATAGAAACACGCCTTATTTCTTCCCAGGGATACCTAAAATGAAGTCCGGGACCTATAATTTCCAATTTAGGATATTTATAGCGCTCCTCTCCTTCATCTTGGCCATCTTGTTTATCAGTACGTGCAAAGTCTGTACTGGCGAAACTACCACCGTCATCATTTCGGCGGCAGGCCCTACCGAACAAAACTTTTACAGCACGTTCATTAGGATCGATAGTATAGAAGCCCAGCAGAATTTTTATCGCAATATAGGCCGCTATACCTAAGAATGCGCCAAAACCAGCTCCAAACATTGGTTCCTCCTGTCTTGATTTTCCAATCCAGCCTAACCTTGGAAATACTCTTTATATTTTCTATAGTGACTGAACCACGCGTATTTTTACGTCCCAAAACTAAGAAATTCCGGGAGCAAAACGAACCATATTTGCCGGCTGAACGTTAGCTTTTTAGGTTCTCTCCGCAATGGACAATGCTTCATCCATACATATCAGCTTAAATTGCAATTTCAGAAGACAAAC
>SFMI01000008.1 GCA_004554425.1 Candidatus Saccharimonadota bacterium
CTACATTGCGATAAACTTGCTCAGGAATATTGTCTTTGTCTAAATAAGCTTGCAAAGCGGAATCATAGCCGCGAGACTGAGCCAAGAATGAAGAGAAATGAACTTGGCCGGCCATAATGGAAGCGAAAGTGTTGCGATAATCGTTAAGAGCGCCAAAGAATTTTTCTACAGTATCCTTACGTACCCGACGATCTTTGCTAGCTCTATATTTGGCATAGTTGGAAAAAGTCAACTGCACATCTTTGCCATTCTCATCTTTAATGACCGGCAACTTAATATCAGAATAAAGTGACTGGAAGGTCTTTTCAAAGTCGGAAGGCAACTCGTTTAAGTCTATTTCGGCCAGTTGGTTATCCCCCGCCAAAGAGAGAATGCGTTCTTCTTCAGGAGACAAAATATGAGCTTTACGACGGCGGGCTCCCTCAATCCAAGGCAAGTATTCTTTCATAACGGGATGAGCGGCCACAGCTTTGTCAATGACAGAGGAATCAATTTTTAACAATTCGTCACGAATAAAAGCAGTATTGGCCATAAAACTGCGCATGGCAGCTTGAGCTCTGGCATCCATATCCTGGAGTTTAGCATTGCGTAAATCTGTAGTTAGACGCAAGTTGCTGTATAAAGTTACGCTGTTGGCCAGACGACGCGTATTGAAGTAAGCTTGCATACACTTGAACAGAGCTTCACTGTCACTCAATTTGCCTTTATAAGCCACTATAGAATCAATACTGGCTTTAGTTTTAACCAGAGCATCTTCAAAATCGGCTTCATTTTTGAAAAGAGCTGACAAATTCCATTTGTAACGATCGGGGATATTGCTCCTAGACATATTGGAATCAGGAACGAAAGTATTCACACTTACCACCCCAGCTTTAGGAGATTTTTTAGGAGAGTTGGGAGCGGCGAATGAAGGAGCACCAAAAGCCAAAACGAGGGCTATGGCAGCATAAGCTGCATATTTATTCACAGGACAAGCCTCCTTGAAATGTTATAGCGGCCATATTTTACCACACACTGACGCAAAGCCTCTTGCTTCACTATTTGAAATGTATAACCAATGCTACTGACAAAAAGAATACGGGGAGTTAATTTACATACGGCGAAGCCGAGCGAGCAAAAGGATTTATACATATGAAAAAATACTACGAAGTAAGTATATTAGCCAGCAAGGCACCACTTTTTTTTGAAGCTCTCAACGGAACTGAATACAATTCTGGACAAAAAGTAATCGTCGAAGGAGCGCGAGGCAGGGAGCTAGGTACAGTTACCGTACCGATTCTCCGCCGCTTTTAAGCGACACTTCCCCCAACCGTACAGCCACTCTGGTCTCAGCCACAAATCCTGGAGTCCCCAGTATAATAGTTGGCCCTGCTTCTAAAGAAGATATTATCTTGGCTAAAGAGCGAGAGTTACAAGGAAACCAAGCTCTAAAATTAATTAAAGAGCGTGTAAAATTTCACAAATTGGCTATGAGAATACTCTCAGCATCTATTACTCTGGATGGCAGCAGAATCGTCATAGAATTTTATGCCGAACAAAGAGTAGACTTCAGAGCTCTAGTTCACGATTTAGCTTCTAAATTGAAAATGCGTATAGAATTGCGTCAGATAGGGCCTCGCGATAGAGCTATTTTAATGGGAGGGCGCGGCGTTTGCGGACGAAATTTATGCTGTTCTGCTTGGCTACGTGATTTTTCTTCAGTATCTATAAAAATGGCCAAAAATCAAAAAATACCTCTCAATCCAGGCAAAGTATCCGGAGCTTGCGGACGTTTAATGTGCTGTTTGAAATTTGAGCCGAATCAGACCACTGACGACTAAGGACAAAATAAATCGGGCCTCGCTTTTTCAAAAAGTAAGAGAGCGAGGCCCGATTTATATAATGGCCTATTTATTTAATTAAGCTTAACACTAAGCCAAGAGAGCAGCGCTGATTCCGTTGGCAGATAAAGCTTTTTCATACATAGCTTTCAACTCAGAGAGAGAAAGAATACCATCAGTCATTTCGGAGTTATATTTGACTACCAATTCGTTAGTGGACATAGCGGCAGATTGTAAATTCTGCACGGACATTACATCAGGACTGATGCCAGGAGCATCATTCAAACCACAAGCAGACATATAATCGGAGATCATAGAATCGTATCCCTGGCCATACATGTTTTGAACTTGTTGCATATACTCGGAATAATCAAATTCGGGGACAACAGCAGAATTGTCACTAAGCTTAGTTCCGTCAGCAATAGTGCCGTTCTGATAAAGAGAAGTCAAACCTTCATAGGCGATTGAATTATCGGTAAAGACAGAGAAACTGTCTTTAGAGTCCAGTGAAGACAACATAGAAGAATATCTATAATCGTTGAAAGCATTCTTCTGATCGCTCACAGAAGGAGTGGTGTTCTGGAAGTAGGAGGTAAGACCACTTGTGGAATTTTTGCTACCAGTCAAAGTTGAGGACAAAGTGTTTTTGGAAGCCAAATTGGTACGAACTTGAGCATTCCATTTATCCATGCTAGCCAACAAAGAGCCATCCTGGAAGCAACTGGGAGCGCAAGTTTGCACATTCTGGCTAGGCATAGAGCCATAAGTTTTGATGCCAATGACATCTTTATAATATTGAGTAGCAGCTTCTGGAGTCATGGCAAAATCAGTCATGCTACGTACAGCCGTAGGATCCTGTCCATTGGCAGTAACGGAAGTGCCAGCTAAAGCAGCATTGGCAGCCTTCTTGGTCCAAGCAGAAGCATATTCGCTAATAGACTCATAGTTGTCACCCTTAAGCTCTATAGAATAATTGGCAGCTCCCTGCGGATCTTTAAGACTAAAGGCAGCTTCATTGCGCTCTTGGAGCTGCTGTTGCATTTGAGCGGGTCTAGTGAAAGTGGCTTCACTCTGAGAAGTGGAAGAAGAGCCCAACAAGTTGGAAACACTGCCGGTAGCCTCTACACCGGCGCTGGAGCCGGAGACAGAAGAAGCGGATACCGAACCGATAAGCCCTTTGGTTACACCGGACAAAGCTTTGGTAGCGCTAACATTTGCTCCTCCGGAGACTTGCGCACTTTGCACAGACTGAATGTTGACACTGTTATTAACTTGCTGTGAAATCATCTGACCCTCAACAATCTGAAGTTTTAAGCGAGCCCCGCCCCCTATAAAATCGATCTTCGGGACGACGCCAAGCACCTCTGAGTCGATTCGGAACATCGCGCTGCGAAATTCGCCGACTCCTCTAATTCCTTGGCTCAATTATCACCACAAAGGAATAAGAAGTCAACAGAAAGCAGGAAAAACTTTGCAAAAAAAAGGATTTTTAGTCCTTCCCTCTTTTGTATTTAGTGCAGCAATTTGGCGATAAAATCGAATAAAGGGCACAAAATAAAGGGGAAAAACATAGCGGGAATATAATTGGCCAGTTTCAGTTTAGTGACATCTAACATATTGAGGCCAATGCCCATAACAATAACTGAGCCTACACAATTAAGTTCTCCAATAGAAGCTTCTGTTAAAAACGGAGCCATAAAACCAGCACTAGCCGCAATGCCACCCTCAACCAAAAATATGGGAATAGCCGATAAAGCGACACCAGGGCCCATTGTAGAAGCAAAAAATATAGAAGAAGTTACATCAATAGCAGACTTGGCAAAAAGAATCGTATGATCGCCACGTAAACCGTCTTGCAAAGCTCCCATCACAGCCATTGAGCCTATACAATAAAAAATTGAAGCATAAGCGAACCCTTGAGCGAAAGAGTGACCTTCTCCAGAACTACCTCCGGAGAATTTGCGTCCAACAATGGTACCAAAACGCTCCAAACGTGTGCTTAAGTGAAGCCATTCGCCGATAAAAGCTCCAAATACCATAGACATAATAACGACTAAAGGCTGCTTACTAGTATTTAAACCGCTGACACCTATAAATAAGAGGCACAGAGCCAAGCCCCCCATAACCGTTTTGTTAAAATGACGAGGGATACCCTTTTTGAATAATAATCCTAAAGCAGATCCCACAATTACAGAAGCAGCATTGGTAATAGAGCCTATTAACATTTATATATACTTTCCATTTAAACAAAATCGAGCCGCAGCATAAAACTGCGGCTTGCACATAATAGTTATTTTTTCCGTCGTCAACTCAAAGCAAAGTTTTTATCACTCGACAAGGATTGCCATAAGCCAAAACGTGATCGGGAATATCTTTAGTAACGACACTCCCCGCCCCAATTACTGTTTTTTCACCTATAGTGACTCCAGGAAGAATAACAACGTTGCCCCCTAACCACACACCATCTTTTATAGTGATTGGTTGAGCCGTTTCTAAACCTTGAAGCCTAGTTTCACTATCTAAAGGATGGATAGCGGTATAAATTCCGCAATTCGGACCGATTAAAACATTATTGCCTATGGTAACACGAGCACAATCAAGCAAAACACAATTGTAATTGATATAGCAATTGCTACCTATATTGATATTTTCTCCGTAGTCACAGGCAAAATGCGCCATTATGGCAGTGTTGTCTCCGATAGATCCGAATAAGTTTTTAGCAATTTCGGCAGCTTTTTCGCTGTCTTTAGGAATATAGGCATTAAATTCTTCAACCAAAGACAAAGCTCGACGGCGTCTTTGCAACAAATCCTCATCAGCCGGATTGTAAACCAAGCCTGAGATCATTTTTTCAAATTCGGTTAAATTGTTCTCACCCTCATTATCCATAATCTATTCAGCCTCATCAGTGACGGCATCGTCCTTTTCCTGGTTTTCATAAACTTTAATAAATTCTTCAAGCTCTTTGGTTGACAAATAATTAAAGCCAAAAGCCAAGCGCTCAGCGAGAGTAGGCAATTGTTCAGGTTCGACTCCTTCAAGCAACGAAACGTTGTCTTTACCCTCGATATCTCCATGCTCGGCGGCTTTCTTAAACCACTCTCCAGCAACTTCATAATTTTTATTAACAACTAAGCCCGTAAAATAAGCCACGCCTAAGGCATTTTCAGCGTTGCCATAGCTTTGACCAGCAGCGCGACGCCACCATTTTAAAGCCTTTTGATTATTTTGCTCGTTGGCACGACCATAGTAATAGCAATATCCCAAATTGTTTTGGGCGATAGCATAGCCGCTACGGGCCACATTGTTCCAATGAGTAATACACTTGCTAAAATTTTTCTGTGTGCCTACACCCTCGTAGAACATACACCCTAAAGCGTAGTCGGCTAAAACACTACCTTTGTCAGCCGCTCTGTTAAAAAACTTAAAAGCTGCCTTAGGATCGGCTTTTACACCTTCTCCCAAAAGATAAGCAGCACCAAGGTATGCTTGAGCTTCGGTTATATCCTGATCGGCGGCGCTACGCAGAAGTTGAGCAGATTTGGCGTAATCTTGAGAAACAATCAGGCCATTTCTGTAGCACATTGCCAACTCGTACTGAGCTTCTCCATCTCCTTGATCGGCAGCTTCGGTATAAAGTTCAACGGCGCGGCCCATGTCTTGTTCGACACCTTGACCAAGCGCATAACAACGTCCTAAGCAATATTTGGCCGACGGGATACCGTGCTCGGCAGCTACGCCGTACCAGCGGGCCGCCTCATCGTAGTTTTGCTCAGTACCTTTGCCTTGTTCATAAAGCGAAGCCAATTGCAATTGTGCCTTAGGATAATTCTGCGCGGCAGCTTTAGAAAAATACTCGAAAGCCTTGCGATAATCACGCCCCACACCAAAAGCATTTAAATAAGACCAGCCAGCATTGTACTGAGCTCCAGCTAACCCCTGATCTGCAGCTTCCACAAATAGACGCGCAGCTTCACGCGGATTGCGCTGAACACCCTCGCCATTTTTGTAGCAAACGCCTAAGTTGTTTTGGGCTTTGGCATTACCCCCGGAGGCGGCCCGCTGGTACCAAGAAAACGCCTTGTTTAAATCTTTTTCTACTCCAGAACCAGCGCTGTAGCACATACCCAAATTGCATTGGGCACTTGCTTCTCCAGCATTGGCGGCTCTGAAATAAAGCTCAATAGCTTTTTGCTGATCTTTTTCTACTCCCTGACCCAAGTCGTAGCAAACGCCCAAATTGTACATGGCATTGGGTAACTTTTGATTGGAAGCTCGCAAAAACCAAGAAGCAGCTTGTTGATAGTCACGTTCTACACCACGACCGAAATAGTAATAACGGCCTAAGTTGTTTTGGGCTTCAGGAATGCCACCGAAAGCGGCATTTTCATAGTAGCTGGCAGCAGTAGCGAAATTTTGCTCAACACCACAGCCATTTTCATAGCAAAGTCCAAGATAATACTGAGCCAAATGATCATCTTGCTCGCTGGCTTTTGTCAACCATTCAGCAGCTTTAGTATAGTCGAGCTCGACGCCTTCGCCTTTATAGTAGCAACGTCCTAAAAAGCTCTGTGCGCCCACGTGTCCATCTTCGGCAGCTTGAGTAAAAAACTTAATAGCTTTTGGGAAAACCTTTTCGCCGTAGTATTTTTGCGCCAATTGGTAATTATATTCGGGAGTTCCAGCAGCCGGAACGGGATTTTTTTTGTTTGTACTAAGCTGAATCTCCGGTTCATCTTTGGCAAAAAGCAAATTAGGCAAGCAACTTTCGGACAGGCAATAAGAAGCTACTGGCTCAAACGTTTCCGCAGCAGTCAATTCTTTGGCAGGCTGAGCTTGCGCAGTCCCCGCTAAAGCAAGAATCAGACAAAAAGTGAACATTCCTCCACTAAATTTGTACTTTAAGGGGAATTTGCATATCATATTTTTCTGTTCTAAATGCACCTTACACCTCTGTAGCTTCAAATAGCTTCGCTCGCAAGCGAGCGTACATTAGGTTTTCTTTGTATCAGCTAATATGGGAAGCGATAAAATCTTCTGCCAAAACGACGGCTGCGTAATCATCGTAAAGTTCGGGCGGGAAAAGTAAACTTAGTGGTAAAAAACGTCTCAACCCGGTAGGAGGATGATCCTTAAAGTAGCGGAGTCTGGCTCTTTCGGTAGAATGGGTTTCGTCAACTACTCTAACTTCACACCCTAAAGTTCCTTGCACAATAAGCACAACATGCGCAGATCCGGTACTTCCACCCACAATAACATGATCGAAATTATACGAATTACTTAATTCAGAGCACAAACTCTCCAACGAAGTGACTGCCAGCACCTTGTGTTCTAGCACCCCTTCATCTGAAGAAACTACAGCGACTCCACACTTCTTGCTACCAGGATCTATCGACAAGACTATCAATAGTACGCTCCCTCCCCGTCATTATAATATTCGGTTCTGGAATCTGCCGAAGGTTCTAAACTATGTACTTCAACTCTTATATCGAGACTACTGGTTTCGTAAAGATCGCGGTTAGCTACTGCTACGACCTCGAATTTACCATTTTCTTTACCCATTTCCTCTTGCAAACGCTCTATGTCGGCGCTATTTAGTTCTCCTCCCAACTCACCATCTATAGGACGCATACCTTTAGCGATAGCTTTTCTGCGCGTATCTTCAATAAATTTTAAAAATTCCAAAGCAGAGCGTTGCTTGTCCATTTCCCGCTTGGAGACAACTTCGCCCTCAGAAAATACTTTTCGCACTTTCCAAGATTCCAGGCGCAACGGAGCCCTATGCGAATAGAGACAATTCTGAGCAGCCAGTACCCTTAAACCTATAAAGCCCTGTTCTCCGGAAATAGAGTTGATCAATTCCTCCACTTGTTCGGGATCATAATCGATAAGGACATCACTTACGGAAGTAGGCTTGTATCCTTTTTCGGCAGCTATCGAGTTGCTACGCATTATAGTGCGAACATTAGCTTCAGCCAATAAACTAGTCACAGCTGCACGAGTACGTTCGTAAGGTAGACCGCCAGGGATAGTCATGTGCACTATCGGTTCATCAATACGCCAAACAAAAGTGCCTTCGGCCAAGGTTTGTTGTAAAGCGTCTATATTTTGGCGCAATTGCGTCTCTTCGGCACGCAATTTTTCCAGCCCCACTAACAAACTGCGCACAGGCTCAGAAAGGCAAGCAAAAACCGTAAGGGTAATAATAGCAATAGCTACTCCAGTTACGGTAGTAATAAGTATAGAAGTATGGCGTGGGCGCAAGTGAAGAACACTCATCTTGCGCTTGCCTATTTGGCGTCCCAATTGGTTGGCTAAATAAGCTATGCCAGCAGCTACAGCAGCTACTAAAGCATAGACAAAAGCCACCCTAATTACGGTATGCCAAGATAAAAAGTCCACCTTCTATATTGCTCCACTTTCTCAAGTTCGTTCGATAAGATTTGCAAATTAGAACGAACACATTGTATCAGACTATTTTCTGGAAGCATCGGCCACAAAGCATATTCCAACTATGGCAAATACTATATTGGGCAACCAAGCAGCCAGCCAAGGGGCGGCAGCTCCATTTTCTCCTAGCATCATGCCAATAGTCATAAACACGTAATACAGCAAAATAAAGAATAACGAAAGTCCGAAACCTATGGAAGTGCTAGTTCTTTGCGGTCTTAATCCCAAAGGAATGGCAAAAGCTCCAAATACCAGGCAACTCATTGGCAAAGAAATCTTTTGATGATACATAACCTTGTATTTGTTGCGTTTGCGATATTCTTCCGGATTAGTTTTTTCTATCGGAGGCAAAGAATTTAAGTAAGATGACAACTCCTGAGCAGTCATTTCTTCGGGACGCAGCTTACGTTGAGCTAACTGTTCGGGACTAGCCGGAGATTCGCCCTTGCTCATAGCCGTCCAACCTTTGCGCCCCTTGGCGCTATAGCGTTCATCGCCAGTAGCAGGATCGAAATCTCTAGCTTCAATATCCAAAACTTCCCAAACTTTCAACTTGTCATTCCAGCGAGCCTCTTTGGCATATAATTCACGTAAACGGTTATTGTTTCGGAAGAAATGCATATATACACCTTTCATCGTCTGTTCGTTTACGTTTAGTACATGAGCATAAATCATTTGTTCATCGCCATTAGAAAGCAAACGCGGAGAAGTAATTAAGGCTCTCTCAATTTGATCTGGAGCTTGCAACTTGAGGACCATGTTGTAGGCTTGCTTAGTAGCCGGAGGAACCCAGTATTGATTTACAGCCAAAGAGATCAGAGAAATGAAAAAGCAGAAGAAGAAACCGGGCAAAAAGATGCGGAAGAATCCAACTCCGCCGGCTTTTAAGGCAATAATTTCACTATCGCCCGATAATCGACCGTAAGCCATTAAGGCTGCCAGCAAAGTAGACATGGGGAAAGTCATAATCAGCACATAAGGGAGACGATTGAAGAGATACTTAACCACCATGCCAATACCGGCTTGTGACTCCAAAATCATCTTAGCCACACCCATTAGGGTTTCTGCTGAGAAAAATAACAGTGTAAAGGCGCAAACTCCGAATAAAAACGGACTGGCCATTTCTGCCATTATGTAGCGATCCAGAATTTTCATAATGTATCTTTTTATCTGCCTTTTTAGCTTTTTTGAAGCTTCTCTTCTTCTTCGGCCATTCTCAAACTGTCGGCTTCTTCTTCGACTTTAGCTTTGGCTACTTCCGCAGCAGTCTGTTCATTTTCAAAACCGGTTCGATAAGCTTCTCCCAAGTAGTATTTACGAGCATCTGGATTGTTGGCCAGTTCCACGGCCGTTCCGGAAACAAGAATTTGCCCTTCACGAATAATATAGGCTCTGTCTGTAATGGCTAAAGTTTCACGTACATTGTGGTCAGTAATGAGCACTCCTAACCCCTGGGCTTTAACACTGCGAATAATTTTTTGAATGGAAGCTACAGCTATAGGATCAACGCCAGAAAAAGGCTCGTCAAGTAAAAGAAATTGAGGCTTAATAGCCAGAGATCTAGCTATTTCCAGGCGACGCCTTTCGCCTCCAGACAATTCTATAGCCTTACTGCGGCGGACCTTATGCAACTGATATTCGTCTAATAACCTTTCCAAACGCTCGTTTTGCTCTTTCTTAGGCACTCCGTTAATTTGCCACAGCAGACGAAGGTTGTCCTCTACGGTAAGTTTGCGAAAAGCAGAAGCCTCTTGAGGCAAATAGCCTATTCCCAAACGGGCACGTATATGCATGGGCAAATGGGTAACATCTTGACCGTTAAGAAAAATTTTGCCCCCATTGGGTCTAATCAGTCCTACGACCATATAGAACGTGGTAGTCTTACCGGCGCCATTAGCTCCCAAAAGGCCAACGACCTCTCCGGGGTTGACTTCAAAATTTACACCGTCTACCACTCGCCGATCTTTATATATTTTTACTAATCCTTCAGCCTTGATAGCCATGCGTCATTCACCATGCTTCTATTAGTTCGATTCTAAGCCAGAATTGAAATAAACGCGCACATCGCCTTCTACTTCAACATGTTTGAGATCTGGAGAAGCCACCATATTTTGTCCGACCATAGTAGATCCTTCACGGACGACCTTCACTCCATGTGAGCCACGCAGTTTTCTAGCTTTACTGTCCCAGATCAATTTGTTGCAAACAATCTTTTCTCCCTTAGGGCCAACAGCATGAACAGGCCCTTCAAAAGCAAGACTTTGAGTTTCTGTGTTGACTACAGCAGCATCCCCCTGAAGCTGAAGAAGAGAGCGCCCCTCCTTGTCCAGCAAATTCCAAGTAATGGAAGAGGCGCGAGCTTTCTTGCTGACATCGTCGTAATCGATTCGACTGGCTTTTAGACTCCAAGGCGACTCCCCCTTGGCGGAAAGAGATATGGAATCAACTCCCTGGTCGTTGGGTTTAGCAACGGCAGAAGCAGCCTCTTCGTCTTTTGAGGACTCAACTGAATCATTAGCTGTATCTAAGGCCGAACTTTGCTGTCCTTTGATATCTCCAGCTTGTTGACTTTTCGCTTGCTCAGAAACCGCCGCAGGAGTTTTTGCGTCTTGTTCCGCCAGCTTTGTAGCGGTTTCGCCTCCTCCGCATCCACATACCACAAACAGCATGGCCAAGCATGCCCAAAGCTGTCCTTTGAATCGAATCATATATCGCCTCCAGCATTTTTTCCGAGCAGACACTCTGCAGCTAATCTCTTTCTGCGCTTCCTTATCATATACAAAAAACAACATTTTTTTTCCTTGCCATTCCTATGATTGAACGCTTGTCAATATATGCTTAATAACTTGTCCGATCCGCCTATCTCAATTCAATCTTTCCGTATGTCTAAATTGGCCTGAGCAAAAGGTTATACTTGCTTTTTGTCAAATGAGCTTACTCTTATGTGTTTCGGTTTGGCTATTCGATTTTTTTGCCTGTACATACACTCGACAAGCAACTAAATTTCGAATGTGAGAGCCGGTTTCTTTTGTGTTCTTTAGCAAAGAAAAAAATAGAAAAATTGCCTCCGGATAGGTAAAAAAGGATGTAGTCAAGTGAGCTTGCAACTGCCGCCTCGTCACAATTTAAATACGCAAAATACTCAAGATGAACAGCCACGTTCTGTAAATGCTCTTCATCTTCAAGGAGCCAATGCAAGTGGGCCTCAATCTGGAGCGCCCTTTCCACGCCGTCCTATGCCTCGTCCAGAAGCGCAATCACCTCAAGGTTTTCCGCCGCAACCTAGGCCCATGCAACCAGGATACCCGCCTCAGCAGCAAGGTATAGCTCAGCCAGGCAGGCCGCCACAGCCTAGGCCCATGCAACCGGGATACCCGCCTCAGCAGCAAGGTATAGCTCAGCCAGGCAGACCGCCGCAACCTAGGCCCATGCAACCGGGATACCCACCTCAGCAACAAGGTATAGCCCAGCCAGGCAGGCCGCCGCAACCTAGGCCTATGCAACCGGGATACCCGCCTCAGCAACAAGGAGCAGCCCAGCCAAGTAGACCGCCACAACCTAGGCCTATGCAACCAGGGTATCCGCCTCAGCAACAGGGAGCAGCCCAGCCGAGCAGGCCACCGCAACCTAGGCCTATACCCACAGAGCAGCCAATGGCTCCCCCTATTCAAGAAGTAGCCGCACCAGCTCAATCGCCTTCAGGGCAAGCTGCCTTGGGAGCAGCTGAGGCGCCTCGTGCTCCTAAAGCGCCTCCGTTGGTTCCATTAGGTCCGCGCAAAATCGCCAATATTTTTACAGAAGAACAGCTGGAGCTTTTCGATAAAGGGAAGTTCTCTGAGCTGCATTTTGACATTCAGAACAGCCTGAAACGCTTTCCCAACAACATTGACGCTCATTACGGCTTGGGTCTTTGCTCTATGGCCGTAGGAGAGCCGGAAAGAGCTGCGGTCCACCTAAGCAAAGCTTTGGATTTGGATGATTCCATTAGGCCAGGTGATATGCTCAGCGAGATTCCGACCAGCGATCCTGAGGACTGGCTACTCATGGCCGAAGAGCTAGGGCATTCCGGTTTTCTTGATGCAGCTGTCGATATATGTGCCAAGGTCGTGGCTTCAGATCGTTATGCTCCCAAAATAAGAGCTTTGGCTTCCAAAACCAAAGAAACGATCGAGCAAGACTTCTATGCCGCCAGAGAGCGCATAGTTTCAGGCAATGCTCCCAAAGACAAAGGCGATTCTACCGCAGCTTATAAAGCGGCTAGCGTCATCTCTTTGGTAGTTATTCCTCTTCTTATTGTCATGATTGCAGGATGTTGGACATATTCTTCATTCCAATTCAGCGCAGGACAAAGCCAACTCAGAATCGGCATCTATCGATACGAGCGTATGCGCATAGGAGATAAAACTCAAGATAAAAATGGCCCCGTAGAAAACTATTTCTATAAGGCCAATAAATATTTTGAGAAAGCCTATAAGACAAACCCGTTTTCCTTCGAAACTTTGTATTATCAAGAAAAGAACTATGCCGTGCTTTACAAGCTTGGTGAGTTCCGCAACCGCGATATTTACAACTTGGATCAATACTCATGGAAGCCGGGACGCTTTAAAGAGGTAAATAGCAGTCGAGAAGAGATTGTTGCCAAAATTAAAGAAAAGAATGTCAGCGTAGAGCGTATGAATAAAGAGAAAAAGCTTTGGCAAGAGTTCTACCAGATGGCTAAAAAAGATCCAGGTACAACAGTTTTCTAGCATTATTTGTTATTTTGCAAAGCGGCTAAAAATTAGAGGTGCAATACAGGCACTGTTTTCAGCCGCTTCACTTTTGAATACATCGTTGCATAGACGAGTATTTGTGCATATATGCTGAAAAATTTTAGGAGGATCTTTTTCTATTTAAACTTCACCGAGATTTTTTGAGGCAAAGGCCGACATAGTTATGAATCAGTACACCCCTGAAGAAATTTTCAAAAAATTAGAGGAGACTTTTAGCAACGAGGGAGTGCGGTTGGAAAGTTTTCGTTTAGATGAATCGTCCAAACGAGTGTACATAAGTTTAAAGCGCTTTGCCCCCGGTTTACCGACAGCCTTTCTAGTGAAAGGTTTACAAGGAACTTTTCGCCGCTATTTAGATCGGCAGACAGAAGTCGTTTTGGAGCGCTATGAAGTACTTCCTGAAGCTACCGAAGCTACTTCTAAAAGTTCTGAACAATTAAAGCAAGATTTACTCAAAGGAGCGGCTCATTCTCCAGCTCTAGCATTTAAAGAAACTCCCTGTTTAGATCTGCGCGGTGCCTCCGCTAAAGAAGCGGTCTCGGCTTTGGAAGTTTTTATAAATATGGTAACGCGTCAGAATCTAAAAATTTGTCGATTTTATCTAGACGATCAAAACAGCAGGCGTGTAGTGCGCCAATGGGCAGCCATAAATGGAGCCAAGCTGAGCTGCCTTTCAAAAAACGACGAATTGTGGCTCCTTCACTTGGAGCCTTCTTCCGGAAATGAACTTACCGAGCCAGTGGAACTTTCTAAACAAGAAGTGCTCCCCTACAGAGTATTGCTTTTAGGGAGCGCAAAGTAGACATGGCCAGTTACGCAAAACAGTTGCTTTTAAAAGCTCTAGGTATGGCCAGAGATGCTGAAGTTGCCGAAGAAGTATATACAGAAGTGAATTTGGCCCAACCAGAGCAGCGCAACTTCAGATCTGGCTTGGGGTTGCGTTTAAATGTGGAAGGTAAGCTCGGATATGTTTGGTCTGAAGGCGAATTTTCCATAAATGACTTGTTGCAAAAAGCTGCACAAAATGCGGCTGTTGGAAAGCGAGGGTCTTTCTCGCAAAAAGGGCTTATAGCTCCGTCTCTAACTACAGGTGCGGCAGAAGCTTCGCAGCAATTAGAAGATTCGATTACCAAACTCCAAACACTGATTCAAAGCTTAGACTTTATGCTTCCTTCTCTTCTGCCGCATCGACGTTTTTCGTTGAGCGCCAGATTGCTCCAGCACACTTTTAAGCTAACTACCAGGAGTGGAGAACGCTGCGCCAGTCGCATTTTGCATTTGCTTACTTTAAATTCCAGCGAAAATATACCCGTAGGAGATGCTATTTACAGCACCTCCGCCCAGCATTCTCCCTCAGATTTGTTATGCAAACTGATGTGGCGTTCTGTCCATTCCAACGAAATGGCCTGGCCAGACAGCTACATATTGCCTGGAGTGTTCACTTCCAGCGCTTGCGGTAAGCTTTTGGAAGATTTTACTCAAGACATGCTCTACGCCGACTCACCTTTATTTGGAACTTTGCCTCAAAGACGTCCTTGGTTGGCACCTTGTATAAATATTACTGACGACGGCACCTTGCCTGGAGGCTTCGGCACAGTGCCTTTCGATGGCGAGGGAATTACGAAGACTAGACTACCTCTTATTTGTCAAGGTGAGCTGATTCGGGGCCTCTGCGACTTAAAAACAGCCAGAGAATACAAAATTACCCCACAAGGATCGGCCGTACGTCCTTGGAGCCAACCTCCTCAGCCTGGCTATTCAAACTTATGTTTGGAACGGGGCACGGCCTCTTTAGGAGAATTGTGTGCTAAAGCAGACTTTGGAATTCTTTTAGATCGGCTTACTCCTCTGCCTCACCATTTAAAAAAGCCAGGCCAATTCGCCAGACGTTGCGAAACGGCTTTTCTTCTGCAACATGGAAAGCCCATATGCAGAGTTCCTCAATTTATAGTAAGGGCCAACTATACCGATTTATTTGGTGCTAATTTGCTCGGCTTAGGCTACGAATCGGTACTAAACGGACGTACGATGTGCCCACCCATTGCTGTACGCAATTTAACTTTAGAAGAAGCTGATATAGATCCAGCAGAAACTTGGAGTGATTATCCGGAATTATGGTGGTAAAAACCCTAGGAGAGCTGGCTGCATTTTTGCAAGGCAGCCTAAACAATCCAGAATATGCTTCCCGAACCATTAACATTGTTACGGGATTGGATGCTGCTTCCCAGCATGTTCTCAGCCAGGCCTTAACCTTTGCCGAAAAAGAAAGCAGCCTAAAAGAAGCCGAATCTCTCGGCTTTTCCGCTGTCGTTATACCAGAAGATTTAGACACGTCAATACCGGCCATTAAGGTAAAAAATGCCCGTATTGCTTTCGCTATGCTTTTAGGGTTGTTTTATCCTACCCATTTGCATGAGCCCGGCATCCACCCTAGCGCTCACGTAAGTGCTTCAGCCCAAATTGCAGCTACGGCATATATAGGCCCCTTTGCCATTGTTGGCGATAACGCTACAATCGCTGACAATTGTCAAATTATGGCTCACGTCAGTATCGGAAATAATAGTTCTATTGGCGCCCAGACACGTCTTATGCCCAGCGTTTCGATCGGCAAAAACGTTGTACTAGGTACCAAAAGTTTGGTAGGCCCACTTACCATTATTGAAGACGACTCGGCTCTAGGTAACGACATAGAAATAGGCGCTCGCTGTTTTATTGGCAATAAGGCGCTTATTCAAGATGGAGTTCGTATAGATAATTTAGCTTGCATAGAAGAAGGCGCCCACATTGCTCCTTTAGCTATTGTCATTTCTCAAAATTGCTTGCAGCCAAACGTCAATTTGGGTAAATTATCCATTACAGCAGGTCAATGTTTAGTAGAGAAAGACCGTCAAATTGGAGATTTTGCTACTGTGGCCGCTCGTTCTCGAGTAGACAAAGACATACCAGCAGGACAAGCGATTTGGTCTGGTGATCCCGTCGACACCCATAAAGTTTCCATGCGTCAGACGGCCATGCGCCAGCTACCATTAAAGCATTGGAAACAAATTCAACAGCTGGCTAAACTTTCTCCAAAGGACTAATGTAAATTATGAGTTCATCATCTTCCAAAGATAGCAAAAAGAAAGACAAGAAAAGCGCCCAATCTCAGATTGACTTGAACAAGTCTTCTTCAGTTAATTCGCCACAAGAGGCCCCTGCAGTTTTTCTTACTAGAGATCAAAAGCTTTTATATTACTCCGGATTCGCTGCTATAGGATTGTTAATGGGATTTTTGTGGGGAGCGAACTCCATAATCGACGTAGGTCAGTCAGCGTCTCCTTTAATTCAAGCAACCAAAGCCAGCGTAGCTGTAGCGACCACTTCAGCCGATATTGCCAAAGGTGCTTACTATGGCTTAGTTGGGGCACTTATAGGGCTGTCGTTTGGTTACTCAATATCACTCGACACTAAGCCCATGCTTACTAGTTTAATTGCAGGTCTCCTAGGGCTTTGGTTGGGCATTATGATAGGTGGCTCAGCTTTAGCAGGAGTCGGCTGGTTAATCGGATACGGAGCCGTTATTTTTAACGCTATCGGTTTGGAGCGCTATCGTCAAGTATATGACCAAGTAGCCAAGGAACGAGCTGCCCAAAAAGGATAGTCCTATAAGCTTAAAGCGGAGAACTGGATTGTTCATTTATCATACAAATGACATGCACGGTCATGGCGAAGCCCTAGATTGGTTGGAAGTCAACGCCAAACAGCAATTAGCCGAAGGCCAAGCTATTTACTTTGATAGCGGTGACGCCTTAATTGGCTCTAATACTGTGTGGAAAAACTATGAGCCAAATTTAGAGAAGATGAGCTCAGTTTGCTGTACGTCTATGGCTATGGGCAACCGAGAATTTAACTACCAGAGGCGTATTTTAGACAAAAGGGCTGCTCAGCGCTCTTTTCCTTTACTTTGCAGTAATCTTTCCTATATTAAGCAAAGTGGGAAATTAAGCAATAAACAATTTGTCGAGCAATTAGATTCTGTTCCGGAAATTGATTGCCAAAGCA
Organism: Candidatus Saccharimonadota bacterium; assembly: GCA_004554425.1. GTDB lineage: Bacteria > Vulcanimicrobiota > Xenobia > Xenobiales > Xenobiaceae > Bruticola. The sequence goes on from SFMI01000008.1 coordinate 17,084, forward strand.
GTTGTTGGCGCAAAGGAGAATTATGGCGAAACTTGTCTTCTCAGCGCTGGATTCCAGCCCTCTCGTTGCATAGCAACAACTGGTCAGAGCATTATTCGTTGCTTCTTTTAGCTGCAGTTCCTGTTCAATATCCTCACGACGCCATTTGGGAAAAGCTTTTTGGTTTCAGATTTTTTGAAGCGGAAACTATTTTGCCTCTTTTGGCAAAGCGCTGCTTTGAATTGCTGAATAAACCTTTCCGCCTAATTGTTTTAAGCCACTTAGGCTTAGAAAGAGACAAAATTTTGGCAACAAAATTGCCTCAAGGATGCTGGATTCTAGGCGGTCATAGCCATACTGTACTTTCTGAGCCGGTTAAAATCGGCGGCAACTTTATCGTCCAAACTGGTTCTTGGGCTCAAAATATCGGCAAATTAGAGTATAATTTTGAACATCCAGAATCAAGCACTTATCAATTACTGAATTTACGCTAATTTTTTAAGGGGAAAACTATGGCTTCTCATCGTGTCTTATTTATATCTAACGGAGCGGGTGAAGATTCAATTGCCAGCCAAATTATAGCCGATTTGCCAGAATCACTTCCCCGAGAAGCTATGCCCTTGGTAGGAGAAGGTTCTGCTTACAAAGGTTTGGCTCCAATTGTGGGGCCAAGGCAGGCTATGCCCAGCGGAGGGCTTATCCAAGAAGATTGGCGCAATTTATGGAAAGATATAAGCAGCGGCTTATTTTTTTTAACGCTCGAGCAAATTGCTTGGTTGCGTCAACAGCGCCAAAGATTTACCCAAATTGTAGCTGTAGGCGACTTATGGCCTACCATATTGGCCATACTTTCTGGTATACGCCCCATTACTTTTATAGGCACAGCCAAATCAGATTATCATCATCCATATTCAGCCTTAGAAGCTTTTATACTGAGAACTTTCCAAGTCCATTCTTTAGTAAGAGATGAGCCTACAGCCGAGAATCTGCGCCAAAAAGGCGTTAGAGCAGCTTGGGTAGGCAATGCTATGATGGATGGCCTAATTCCTCAAGAACTAGACTTTAAATTAGACGCTACTAAAGAAGTAGGTTTAGCCCTCTTCCCCGGTAGCAGAAAAGCCACCTATCAAGTATTGCCTCGTTTACTCAAATTGAGTCAATTGTTAGCCAAGCGCTTGGGGAAGGATGTGTGTGCTTTTATTGCTGTAGCCCCATCTATAGACACAGATGAATTAGCTCAAGCTTGCTCTGACTTTACTTTGGGTGACTGTCCTTACCCTGGCTGGCATACTCTAACGAGCAAACACGAAACAAGTGCACCTCAGGCTCGCTTTTTCTTAATAAAAGGTCACTTGGCTGATGTTTTACAATACAGCCAAGTAGCTTTAGGCTTGGCTGGAACGGCTCACGAACAAGCTGCCGGTTGGGGGATTCCAGTTGTAGCTTACGAGCCAGGAGGTGAAAGCCATTTGAAATGGTATAGAGCCCGTCAAAAGGGGTTGTTGGGAGACGCTCTTATTGTCAGCGAAGATCGCGATCCAGATATAATAGAAGCTTTATGCAACCTCATTCAAGACGAATCTGATAGACAAAGACGCGCAGAGGTTGGGCGAAAGCGTTTGGGCCCTCCTGGAGGCTCCGAGCGAATGGCTGCAATTATAGCGGAAGCTTGCCAATAGCTCTCACAAATAAGAAAAGCCATACGAGAGTAAGCCACCCCCAAGTGCTATACTCAAAGCGAAGCGATTTCCAAGAGAAATACTCTTCTTCGCAACATGTATTATTATTTGGTGCTGAATTGGAGCAGAAAAAGCTCTTTACAAGCATGGGAACAGAACGCCAACAAGGCAGAATAGCCGGTGTGCATGCTTTATAATTGAAAAAAATATTGCCAAAACGGACAGCCAAAAAGGCCTCTTCTGAGATTATGCAAGAAGCATAAACTATATACAAAGACAAAGAGCCCAACAGCCATATGCCCAAGCAGCCCCACAATGGTAGAGCTCCACAAGAAGCCGTCATAACGCCGCAACCGGTTAAAATATTGCCTAAATAAAGCGGATTGCGTATATATTTATAAGGTCCATTAGTCACCAGAAAAGAAGCTTTCAATTCTTGGCTGCGTGTATGCTCTCCAGTCCAACCTAAAGCCCAAGAGCGCAAAACCTCGCCTAAGATGGCAAGCACTATTCCACAGCAGCACGAAACGACAGTTGGACGAGCGACCAATAAGATAATGGCAGCGACTATGGCCATTATGAGACCGCGCCACTTAAAAATGAAAGGCGGTTCCATTCTTTTTTCTTGATCAGGAATTTTCATTGTTATAAAACTGCCGCCTCCAAAATAAGCTCAGCCATACGTCGACCAGCTCCTTCAGTAGTTCCCATAGTTTTTCTTAAATCTTCAGCCGTTTGCGCATACTTATCGGGATTTTCAATCCATTCAAAAATCGGCTGAGCTAGAACAGAAGTATCTTTTTTAACTAAAACTTCCGGCACAACTTGACGAGAAGCAATACGGTTGGGAATGGCAGCGAAACCATGGCGAGCATAAGAACGCAAACGCAAGTAACGTTTTATTTTGGAAAAAAGAGGAGCATTTTCCAAAATACCACCGATGCCACCTCTGGGTAAAGAGGCATCAGCTGACAAGCCAACAACCATTGGTTTACCGCAACTACCCAATTCACCAGTGTTAGTACCAGGAATAGTAAGAGCCATATCAATTTCAGCAATAGCTTGGTAGGGGTGGCTCCAAAGCACTTCCACTTCAAAACTACGCCCGGCTGTCCCCTCGGCTTCTTGAGGGCAGTCGACCAAAATACAATCAGATCTAACTAATTTTCCTTTGGCTATAGGCAATCCTAAACTTATAGGATGATATAAAGCAGATTCCAACCTAGCTTTAGAAACAAAGGGAGAAACTGAAAGCAAAAAATCTACTTGGGGATAGCGTGTTTTTATAAGGGCCGCTACGCGCAAAAATACACCTAAAGCAATCTTAGTATGTAGGAAACGAGATCCAGGGAAAATACCAATCTTCCAATTTCCGTTTTTCTCTTTGTTTGGCACAGCAGATTCACGATCTACATCGGAGATAACACCGTCAATGCTCAAATTACCAATACTGGTAACTTTTTTAACTCCTGACTCTTCCAATTCTTTGGCTAAAGAAAGATCCGAAGCGGCTACCTTATCAAAATAGGGAAGAAGATAACTATATCTGACAGCATAAGCCACTGATTTATATTGCAAACGCCAAGCTAAAATTTTGGCATGAAGCAAGTCTCCGCCTAAGAAAACAACAACACCACGCTGACGGAATTTAAAATCATTGAATAACCCAAACATCAAACGCAAAGTTTGGCTAGGCTTTAATACTGTAGATACGCCAGGCAATGATGCCGCCACTTCCGCTTCAGCCCCGGAAGCATAAGGACAAGGTACCAGGGCCACTATTACTCTAAATAGTCCTTTATTGACAGTTTCCAAATGAGCGACAGTACGACGTACCCAAGCAGCCACTTCACCTGGAGAATTAGAAGTAATAACAATATCAAATGGTTCGTTCTGATGGCGCTCGCCATTACTTTTAATTCTTTCGTAAAGCGAAGCGGCTATTTTATCGACAACTCCTGGAGATCCCATAGAATTTTTCATATTCTGAAGATCTTGCTTTACATGGCGGCGCTCCGGAGTATCAGACATAAAATTGCGCAAATGCGGAAGTATATTTTCGGCATTGACTTCGTCTTGAATAAATTCTGGAACGATACGTTTACCTGCCACCAAACTGGGTAAACCAATATGCTCTATTTTCAAAAGATGAGCCCAGAGCAAAAAGCGTCCCACAACAGCATCAAATGGGCACAACTTATAAGCCAAAACCATAGGAGTTCCCAATATGGCAGCTTCAAGGCTAGCCGTACCAGAGCTCATTAAAGCAGCCTGACTCGACAAAAGAGCTAAGCGGGATTGGCCGTCAAGAAGACGCACGTAAGGGAAACGCTCCCCCATTATTTCTGTTATCTGATGGCGCAAAGTTTCGGTCGCGCACGGAATAAGAACTTGTAAGTCAGGCTTTTCTTCATGCAATTTTTCAGCTATGTCTAAAAAAGTTGGCAAAAGATACTTTATTTCCGGTGCTCGACTACCTGGCAAAATAGCCAAAATACTGTCTCCCGATAGGCCGAGAGTACGTTTAGCCTCTTCGGAAGAGATAGACAATTCTGGCATGTCTAGCAATGGGTGACCGAAAAAATCGACATCCATACCAAATCGGCGATAGTTTTCAGCATTACTTAAAAAAGTGCAAATAACTCTGTCGGTACGACTAAAAATTTGGCGTAGCCTAGCTTCACTTATAGTCCAAGCCGAAGGTGGGAAGTAATAGACAGAATTGTATCCATATCTGGTTAGAAGGCCGGCATAGCGCATATTTACAGCCGGACAATCTATCAAAATAGTCAGATGAGGCTTGGCTTTAAGTAAATGAGAGCGTACGTATAAATAATAATATATATACTTGTGCAAACACAAAAGGGCTCCGCCGGGACCAATAATAGCCATATCAGTGGTTTTTAACCACAGCTTCACTCCCGACGCGGCCATATGCGAACCGCCTACACCGACAAACTTTAAGTTGGGATTGATTGCTAACAAAGCCTTAGCTAAGTTTCCTCCGTGAAGATCACCGGAAGGTTCTACAGCAATTATAGCAACCGTAAGTTGCGGGCAGGCGGGTGATTGCTGATGCTGCTTATTGGCCAAAATGCACCAACTAGGCGTTGTTGTGGGTTCTGGCTCCCACATTGCTGGCTTTATTGAGTACTCCCATGTGCGAAGGTGCACGCAAGAAGTCTAAGAACTGCTCAATCTCAGGAGTGTGCTCTAATTCGCTATCAATGCGCTCTATAGCTGCGCTGATAGTTAATCCCATAGAGCCAAGAATAAAGATAGCCTTTTGTACAGCCGAGCGACTCTCTTTGGATATGTCACGACGGCGCATACCTCGGAAGTTCATACTGAACAAGCGACACGGATTGCCATCAACGATACTAAAAGGAGGCAAATCTTTATTGATCTTAGAGCAACCACCTACCATACAGAGGCGACCGATACGAGTATGCTGATGGATACCTACCAAACCGCCCAAAACGGCCTGATCATCTACTACAGTATGACCAGCTAAGCCAGCATAATTGGCCATAGTAACTTGGTTACCAATGCGACAATTATGAGCAATGTGAACATTGGCCATCAAAAGGTTGCCGTTACCGACCGAAGTAAGACCGTCTTCATCTGCAGCTCTATGTATAGTTACATACTCACGGAAATCGTTATTGTCACCAATAGTTACAAAAGAACGCTGCCCTTTATAGCTAAAATCTTGAGGAGCCAAACCAATAGTTACGCCAGGATAAATGCGATTATTTTTGCCGATAGTTGTCCAACCGTCAATAACAACGGAAGACATAATTTTAGTACCGTCTCCAATTTCAACATTTTCGCCAATAATAGAAAACGGGCCGATTTCTACACCTTCACCTATGCGTGCTTTGGGGTGCACTATAGCGCTGGGATGGATCACTTTCAGAATCTCCTCTCGATCAAAAAAATACTAAATACCGAAGAAAACTTATTCGGCAATTTCTATTCTATGCATGTTTTCCAAAACACGCACAGCCAATTCTAAAGCACGTTCACCGTCTTCTCCGGAGACGACAGGTCCTTTATGATTAGCAATACAATCCGCAAAGTTACTGAGTTCCAAACGGAGAGGTTCTTCTTTCTCGACATTAACATGCTCTGGTTCCAAGGGGCGACCATCAGCTCCGGGGCGCAAAATTGTCAAAGTTTGGTTAATAAAGTCCAAAGACAACACACGCCCACTCTTCTCTGTGATTTTTAAACAACGCTTGCGCTCTCCGGAATTGCGACTGGCGACCAAGCTGGCCACAGCGCCGCACTCAAAACGAATTTGCACATGGGCAACATCTTCAAATTTAGAATAAATAGAAGTGCCCATAGCGTGAATTTCTGCAGCCGGAGATTTATATAAACTCAGGAGGATATCAAAGTCATGGATCATCAAATCCCAAATAATGCCTACATCTAGATTGCGAGTTGTAGGGCCGGAAAGACGATGGCACTCGATGAGAACAGGAGTATCTACCATCTCTTTGAGCTTAATGACAGCGGGATTGAAACGTTCTAAATGGCCGACTTGCAAAGTTAAGTTTTTTTCTTTAGCTAAAGCGACCAAACGCTTAGCCTGATCCACTTCCACAGTAATAGGTTTTTCAACTAAAACATGTATGCCCTGCTCTAAAAAATCTTGAGCGATCTGGTAGTGGAGCGGAGTAGGAGAAACAATAACTACGCCATCAATCTTTCCATAAAGACTATGATAATCTTTGTAATACTTCGTACCATATTGCTCGGCCAAAGGAGCTACCCTGGCTCCATCCAGATCTACGATACCTGCCAATTCGATCTGAGGCAACTCTGAACATACTCGGGCATGGTTCTTGCCCATGCTGCCGATACCGACTACGCCAACTCTAATTGGCTTCATATTATGCATCCTCCCAATTTCGTGTCCGTCAAAAACAACTAACGCCTAAAAGAGCGCCTATTTCGCCCGCTAAAAGGCAGTTTCCTACAATAAGTAGTCAACAAAAGAGCCCTTCTAATGCCAAGCGAAAGTAAGCATACCTTCGCACGCAGTATTTTCTCCTACGCAAGCACGCACTGATAAAGTAACATTTTTATCATCGCGTTCAATCTCTTTGGCGTAAAGCTCAAGACGATCTCCAGGCACTACTTGAGTTCTGAATTTGAATTTTTTAGCGCCCACTAAATCCAATGCAGAAACCTTTATAGGAGCATCGTCATTGCCAACGTAAAGCAACCAGCAAAGTTGGGCTAAAGCTTCCATTTGTAATACACCAGGCATAATGGGGTTGCCAGGGAAATGGCCCTCAAAATGGGGCTCGGCCATAGTTACATTTTTGTAGCCTGATATTTCCGGGAAATTGAGCTCAGTTACTATATCTACAAAAAGCATAGGACTTTTGTAGGGAGTTCTGTGTAATATATCTTTAGTATTAAGCATTTTTGCGCATCTCCTCAGCGACTTTACGAACAAATTCCACATGTAATTTATGACCGGCGCGGACAGCTAAAACAAAAGCCCGCAAAGGACGACCAAGCAAACAAAGATCGCCGGCTAAATCTAAAACTTTATGGCGTACAGGCTCATTTACAAAGCGCTGACTTTTTTTCACATCGAAGCCAGGACGGTCATAAATTAAAGCGTTGGAAAGATCGCCACCTTGGCCTAAACCATTTTCCAATAGAGTTTTTACTTCTGACCAAAAACCGAAAGTGCGAGCAGGAGCTACGTGAGTAACAAAGTTGTCATAGCCGCAGTAACGGAAACGCTGACTACCAACTTGCTCACTAGCATAGCTTACGGCTCCTTCCAAGTTATATTGAGAGTCTGGCATAGCCAGTACCAGGCCTTCACCTTCAGCGACAAAAATCGGCTCTTCAATGTAGTAATCCTCTACTTCGCTGCCATCTTGATTGACAATACCAGCCTTTTCCATAGCTTGGCAAAAAGGCAAAGCAGAACCGTCTAAAATAGGAACTTCAGGCCCATCAATTTCTATTAACGCATTATCTGGACAAACCGCTCAAAGCAGCCAGCAAGTGTTCTACAGTACCAACTACAACTTGGCCTTTTCCTAAGGAAGTAGAACGCTTAGTAGAGACAACATACTCGTAAGTAGCTGGAATGTACTCCCCGCCACTAAAAAAAACGATTCCATGATCGGTAGGAGCAGGCTTTATCGTCAAATGACTTGACTTGCCGGTATGGATACCCACTCCCTCAAAAGAGATCTCTTCAGCTAAAGTACGCTGCGCTCTGCACATGGAAATGTTCTCCCCAATAACTGTAATATAATTGATAAAAAACTCCGCCAACTTTTTTATATAAAATTGGCTATTCCTCCATTTTTGGCCAGAAGCCATTTAGGCATACAATTATCAACCTCAAAAAAATAATAGCCTACCAAAATATGTTGTTATTTTGATAGGCCATTATTTTTAATTCGAATTGCAACTAGACTTAGTCTATCTCACGCAATTCGTACTGAGCTGGGTAGCAAGAAGTTGCTTCTGGTAGAGTAATTATTTCTATTGTACTACTTGACTCAGGAAACAGCTCGATTTTTGCCACCAATACCTCATCGCCCTTTTTGCGAAAAACAGCCTGATAGACAGAGTCTCCAATCAAGAAATTGGCTCCACCAGGTCCGGATAAAGGCGTAAAGTAAAGTCCAACCGTTTTAGTGCGTCTGGTAGGGTTTTTCAACTCTACCAAAGATTTGTAAAGAACGCCGAAATTGCCGGTGTTAGGTAAACCAGTCTCAAAGTCAATCAACCACGGACTTTCTCCGTAACGGAATGTTAGAGGACTGCCACCAACTACAAACTCACCTTCATTTTCAAAATAAGGCTGAGCGAACACACCATGGGGATGGATTTTAAATGGGTTAAAAGGAGCGCCAATTTCCGGAAGCGTACGCCCGTCGTTACAATTGGGATTTAAAGCGCTGCGCACTTCTACCGTAGCACTAGGCCCTTCCAAAATTTGGAAATTTATAAAACCACTTACCAAGGCTTCAGGACGCATAACATAAGAAGCCAATTCCAGCGCAGAGTTGGGGGGCAAAGTAACAACATAGCCAGAATGGCAAGCCAAATTTTCCAAAAAGCGTTTGGCAGCAGTTTGTCCTACATAAATTTCACTGCGTTCTGGACCAGCAGAAGTTCTGCTAATTAGAATTTTTACTGGCTCCTCATTCAAATTAGCTAAATTGATCCATAAGTAACGATTCTTAGCCGAAGCATTAAGGTGAGAGAACATCAAGCGACTGGGCTCGCGCTTTTTGAAATTGTATTTCATAAGCACACCGTCAGTGTCAACTCTTTCGGGACGATTGCTCACTAGAAGCAAGTTTTGCTCGACATAAGGTATATCAACATTTTGGATCAGTACATTTACATCACCTCTAACAGCAAAATAGTCCTCGGAAGCGTTTATTCCTACGGGAACACTTAAGCGCATACTGTCGCCTTTAGATACAGGCACAGGGTGGAAGTTGGAATCGTCAACATAGACACTGCATCCTGGTTGCACAAAAGTATTGGCAGCGATAGAAAGCATAACCGCTTGAGAAACAGCATCAGTTTGAGCAGGAGTGCCACTAACTTCAACAACAACAGACTGAGGTAATTTTCCCGCCCAGTCTTTTACTTGTACAAATACTGTAACAGAGGCTACACCTTTGCTAATAGTTAAAGAAGATTTGCCTACTCTTTTGCCAATTAATTTTATAAGGCCATTATCCTGATCAACATCAATATCTACTACACCGGCACCTTCTTCAACAACCAATGGGCCGTTGGCCAAGCCAGTAGCGGAAATTGTTTTTTCGGCATTGACAGCTAAGACAGCACGAGCGGTATCAACGTTTAAGAGGCCGATGTCAACGATATTGCGCATATTAGACGCCCAAAGATTGGCCAATGCTTCCGGTGAAGATCCGTTTTGCTTGGCAATTTCATCATTGACTTTAATAATTAACTCACTGCCCCAATATATCTTATATACAGACTTTTTGGCTTTATTAGCATTTTTATCGCCAGACTCAGCCGTTTTTTTATCAGCAGCCCCAGCGATTTCTTTGCGAACCACTTTAATAGAAGAAGAGGAAGCTCCCCTTTGCAACATAGCTTCAATCTTCTCAGAAATTCTTTCCGCTTGCTCTTCGTCACTAATGCGAAAGACGACTTGCCCACCCAGCACAACATCAGCAGCCCAAGCGGCCGGAAGAGCGCAAAAATAAAAAGCGGCAAAAGCCAGCACTAAGGCTAAAAGCTTATAACCTTTCATAAAAATTCAGCTCCAAAATACCCACTGCCCCTCTTTTAAATAAAGGCAGTAGTCCCAATTTATTCCCCCAAATAACATAAAGTCATCAATAAGGTGGGCTTTCCTTGATGATAGAAGCCACCTTGGCGAAAAAAAACAGCCCTCTGAGGGCCATTTAAAATTGTTATGCCCGCCGAAGCTACGTAACCTCGACGGGCACAACAGTGTTACTTCATATGCTCTTTTAAAAGCTTAGGAAGCAAATTAAAAGCAGCTTCAGCGCGACGCACTTCAGCTACAGGACGTCCGGGATTACCAGCCAAAACTTGTCCGGCTTCATACTTACGCATAGCTGTAGAACGGTCCATAAGTACACAACCATCTCCTAATTCTACGCGTACCCCGATGCCACACTGAGAGCCGATAGTGCAATTATTTCCGACCACAGACGACCCGGTTAAACCGCTCTGATCGCCGATATAACAATGGCTACCAACCTTGCTGTTATGGCCGACCATAACCATATGGCCAAGCTCTGTATAATCTCCAATTAAAGTAGAAGCCGTAGCTGCTCTGTCAACGCAAGAGCAAGCACCAATCTTGGCCCCTTCACCTATAACGACATTGCCTACCTGAGGAATCTTGCGATGACTCTTGCCATCAAAGACATAGCCGAAACCATCCATACCCAAAACAGCCCCAGCTTCAACTACCGCTCTATCGCCAATAACGGTATCGTCCATAACGACAGCTCCGCAACCTATGACAGCTCCAGAACCTACATGAACATTGCGACCGATATAAGCCTTGGGAGCGATTTCGGCTTCTGCCCCTACTTGAGTTCCGCTTTCAATTACGGCCATGGCCCCTACTTTGCAACCTTCGCCCAAAGAAGCAGAACTGTCTATGCAAGCACTAGGATGTATACACTGTTCTTTCATTTATTTAGAGCCATCCATTTTCAGCAAAATATCTAGGGTAATATTATCTCCGCTGGTATAAAGCACAACCGGATAATTTACAGTATTGACAACAACCAAGTCTATATCTTTATCTTTGGCAACTTCAGCAGCTTGGTTTTTAATATCTTCACGCAAGCCTTTCATGCTCTCATTGTATAGCTTGTCAAATTTGCTAGATCTCTCTGCAGCATCTTTGGCCAGCTTTTCTTGCAAAGCTTTTTTTTGAGCAGCAGACATACTGCTGACATTGCTGGGGATTTGTGAATAGATCTTGCTGCGCTCATCGGAGAGAATAACATTAAGTTCC
>SFMI01000009.1 GCA_004554425.1 Candidatus Saccharimonadota bacterium
TTTAATTATTCTCGCAAACCATCTTAAGTTTCTCGCAAACCATTTTATGCGTTATATCAATTTTAATCAGTTATTGTGAAAGGTTCTTACAAAAAAGAGTTCCTTTTCTTAAAAAGGAACTCTTTTTTGTAAGCTATATAGATACCTTAGTTGTTGCTTAACTCTTTAGTAAGCTGGCAAATCTGAAGGTAAGCACCTTTCTTGTCGCACAAACCGCCGGCTGCTCCGCTATTGCGGCAGGAAAGTTCTTCTAAGCCGAGCTTACCAATGAAGTATTTGTGTACTTCTTTCTGATCGGCTTTAGGCATACCCTCGAAGAGATCGTTTACTTGATCCAAATAGCCGGGGGTGTGAGAAGAGCAAGTGTGAGCGATGTTGACAGCTTCAGGATACTTATTGGTAATGTCTTCTACCCAGTCGAGTTGTTGAAAACCACGCCAGCCTAAGTGCTGAAGATCCCACTTACTAATAGCTTGGTTGGCTTCTCTCATAACTTCTCCGGCTGATACTTTGCCGCTGAGATTGATAGAAGTAGGTCTGATTCCGCCGATAGCGTCCATAATAGTATTCCTTTCGGTTCGCGATAATAGTGCGCTCAAAAGCGCTGAAGCTAAAAAAGTGTCTGCCGTTTGTTGGTAACAAACGACAGCCCCTTTATACTTAACTTAATTATATCACCACTGACGGCATTTTTCCCTATTTTATAGGCAAAAATAAGGAAAAAAACTAATAGCTATGCACAAATTAGTTGGCTAAGCTATGCTCATACCAGACGTTGGCCAGAGAGAGCAATACTTCTTTAGTTTGCTCGATCTCTTCAACACTAGTCCATTCCAGTCTGGAATGAATATTGTGTTGGCCGCTGGATAAATTCGGAGTAGGTAAGCCCATTTCAGTCAAACCAGATCCATCAGTACCACCTCTAATAATAGTGCGCTCAGGAGTAATACCCAATTTGCGCATAGCTTCTTCGGCGTAATCTAAAGCTCTGGGCTCTTTTACTAAGCCTTCGCGCATATTGCGATACTGTTTGGTTACTTTCACTTTAATGGAAGCGCGAGGATTTTCTGCTGCCAAATTTTCGGCAATATTATTGAGTAACTTGGCATATTTGCCTAAAGCTTCAGTCTCAAAATCACGCAAAATGATCTTAATTTCGGTATAGCCCACGGAGCCTTCGAAAGAGTAAGGATGCAAAAAGCCTTGACGTCCGTCAGAAGTTTCGGGAGTGAGTGTCAGCTTGGGCATTCTAGCGACAAAATCAGCTCCAATAGTCAAAGCATTTACCATATGGCCTTTGCCGTGGGCTGGGTGAGTGTTGATACCTTCAATAATTACAGTAGCTAAATCGGCTGAGAAAGTTTCGCAATCGATCATAGAGGTGGCGCCACCATCTAAGGTATAAGCTACATCGGCTTTAATGCGCTCAGGATTCATATGCAAGGTACCTTTGCCGATCTCTTCATCGACAGAGAACACCAAGCGAATTTCACCGTGAGGCACTTGCGGATTCTTAATTAAGTATTCGGCAGCTTCTACGATAGCGGTTAAACCAGACTTGCAATCACTTCCTAAAAGAGTGGTTCCGTCGGTAGTAATAAGGGTATGTCCGATAACCGTATTCAGTTCGGGGAACTCTTTAGGATCGAGCTTCTGTGTAGGATCGCCTGGCAAAACTAAAACTTGGCCTTGGTAGTTGGGCACAACTTGAGGTTTGATATTTTTACTGCTGACCTCTGGAGAAGTGTCGACATGAGCCAGCCAAGCCATAACTGGAATGTTGGGACGGTTGGCGGGAATGGTAGCCGTAAGGATACCGTACTCATCCAAGACAACGTCTTGGCAACCCATGGCCATAAGCTCTTCTTTGAGGAGCTTGTTAAACTCAATTTGTACTTCTGTAGAAGGACTGCTTATGCTGTCTTCATCAGAGTGGGTGTCAATAGATGCATAGCGGCAAAAACGCTCGATTATAGCCATTATTGGATTATCTATTCTCCTTTATTTTTTTAAGCTTACTTGAGTTCAAAGCCAATTGGACGCAAACAGCTTGATAAACTTCTATTCTGAAAATTCTTCCAATTGTATGAGCATATTGTCTGGATCGGTTTGGCGATCAGCTAAAGAAGGAGTAATTCCTATGTTTATATTTTCCTTGGGAGTAATATTTACAGTATAAACTTCAAAGCGAGCATTACGGGTTTGCTTATGTACAGGAGGATATTGCCAACCGTACACTTGGTCGCGTTTTAAATTGGCCTTAGGCTGAGGCAAATCTACTAAACTCTGACCCAGACAGAAGCAAGCTTCGTCATTTTTTAAGTTGCGAATGGTACAATCGGCCAAATCAACTTGAGCATCTGAATCTGGATCCATAATAGCCAAAGGGGCGATTAGCATCATATTATCTTCCCAATATAGGCCTTCGATACTTAATTTTAATTTTAAGTGGAAAGGAGGTAACTCTTCGTCTACTTTAGTTGGTAAAGAACATATGTTTTTAGGATCAAAGTCATAGAGCCAAGGGTTTGGCAAAGGTAATTCTATCACTTTATATATAGATAATTGATTGGGAATACTCTCCTCTGCAAATTGTGGAGGATAAAAATGGTAAAATTTATTATTCAATACGCCTAAAGGTCCATAAACTTCACCAATTTCGGCGCTGGCAACTAGTTGTTGTCCATCTTCAACCTGATCGAGAGTCATGCGCACTACGGGAGGAGAAAAACTGTCTAGCAAACCTTCGTTGCTTAGTTTCATAATCAACTGATCGGGAGAAGATACTTCCCAAAGCAAGTCGTGCAATTGATTTAGATCGGCAAAACGGTTTGTATCAGATAAAAAGCGACTAGAAAGGCGCCAACCAGTAATGCCTCGGTCTAAGTATTCTAAGAACATATGAGAGGAGCCAATATTGACTTCTTGGGCCAAATGATAGCGCTTGGCGTAAGTCCAGGTTTGACTGCGTCTGGGGCAATCAACATCGAAAGCCCAACATCCGGCAATAGTGCCTATGGGAATAGGAGTCATAGGATCGTCCGGTTCTTCCCAAGCCATAACATGTACTGCCTGTTGGTCTCCCATAGAAGCAAAAGGATCGACCATAGTGTGTAAATATGATAAGCCTGGGCCTGCCGGTTCGAGACGTTGGATCTCTAGGCGAACATGCTTAGCTTGGGGAGACATAGGGCCGAAAAAGAGCAAAATACGATGCTCCGGATAGCCAGTCTCTTTGGCTCCTTCTTCGGAAAGTTCAAAGACATCTAGCAGTGGCTGGGCTCTGTCCAGATCGTCAGTTAGCCAGGCTCGGGAAATTTGTGAACTATTTAAGTCTGGCCAAGCTTTTAGGCAAGCATAGGTGCCTATAGAATCGTAGAGGATCCAGCCTAAATTAAAATTGATGGCAAAATCTTCGCAATCTGAGCCCAAGCGCACAAAAGCGCCTAACTTCTTGGCCAATTCCAGACCTTCGATTTTATCTTTGTACTTCACAAATTTCCATCCTTAAATTTGGCAAAAAGAGGCGCTTTACATCTCAGTTAGTTTGGTTTATAAGCAAGCTGCCAACTTTTTTTAGCGTTGGTGGCTGGGGAGAGAAAAGTGCTTTAAAGCTCTACCCAGGGCCATCATGGGGAAGTAATGGCGATACATGGCATAGCTGAGCATAAAGCCGCGGCTAAGCTCTTGGCCTTGATTTAATACGGAACCGCTTTTTATTTCGGTGCGAGCACCAGCACCGTAGCCGGGGAAACCTGTGCCAGTATATTCTTTTTGCTCCCAAGTTCCGTCTTTCTGGTTGGTTATAAGCCAATTTAAGCCGCGCACGATCGCTTGGTCGTAGCTATGATCTCCTAAAGCCAATAAGCCCATGAGAGCCCAGCCAGTCTGACTGGGAGTAGTTTTTCCTTGCCCTTTGAGATTGGGAGCCATGTAAGTGGCGCAAGATTCACCCCAGCCGCCATCTTCGTGTTGCACAGACACGAGCCAATCGGCAGCTTTTTTCACCCAAGGGCTTTGCATATCGACGCCGACGGCTTGGAGGGCCGGCAAAATCAGTCCTGTACCGTATATATAGTTGACGCCCCAACGGCCAAACCAGCTGCCGTCGGTTTCTTGCTCGTTGCGCAAATATTCTACAGCTTTGCGAACCATCATGTTATTGTGAATCTTTTGCCCGGCGGTACCGTAAGCTTCAATGACATGGGCAGTAACGTCAGCTGAAGGGGGATCGAGCACTTCACCAAAATCGCAGAACGGTATTTGACAAACTAAATCGCAAGTGTTGTCTTTGTCGAAGGCTCCCCAAGCGCCATTGCTGGAGCGCAAGGCTCTAAGCCAGCGGAAACCGCGCTTTAAAGCTACATCTATTTCTACCGGGCTGGCAGCTTGGTCGCGGTAGCGCATTAAAGCGGTTAAAGCTACAGCCGCATCGTCAACGTCTGGATAACAATCGTTTTCGTACTCGAAGGCCCAACCGCCGGGCTCAACACCAGGGCTATTTATTTGCCAATCGCCTCTTGATAAGATTTGCTCATCTAAGGTGTAGCGTAAAGCCTTTTGCACCATTTCTTGGTGTCCGTCGGTGCCGCAATCGCTTAAAGCTACTAAGCTCAAAACCGTATCCCAAACTGGTGAAGTGCAGCATTGCAAATAAGTGCCTTGTTCCGTTTTGAAAGCCCAAGGCTCGTTGAAGGCTTGTAAACCGGCTTTCATCACTGGGTGTTTTAATGAGTAGCCTTGAGTGTATAAACCTACTAAGGCATAGATCCAAGGAGGCTGAATGCCTGCCCAGCAACCATCATTTTCTTGACGCTCGATAATCCACTGTTCGCAGAGCTTTAAAGCCATTTTGCGCAAGGGCTTAATAGGTGATTTTGTAGTGTAAAGGCCCAAAAGTTTGTCGGCTGCGGCAAAGAACTTACCCCAAGGAGTGGTTGCTTTGGGCAATGAGTAGTCCATTTTGTCGCGTCCCTGAGGGAAGAGCTCGTCCAAGCGTTTCTCAGCGGGTAGCTTTTTGACGGGATGATCGGCCGAAATTAGGCATAATGACACAATGGTGGCTCGTCCCCAACTGGCAAATTTGTATAAGTTGATAGGAAACCAATTAGGTAAGAGGACAATTTCCGGCGGTAAGTTGGGGCAAGCCTCCCAGGGCCATTCTCCCAAAAGGGCCAGCCAGAAACGAGTAAATACTCTTATATGCTTTAAGCCACCTTTAGATAAAATCCATTCCCTGGCTTGACGCATATGTGATTCTTCAGGAGAATGGCCAGCTATTCTTAAAGCTACATAACTTTCAACTGTAGCGTTAATGTCTCCCAGCTTGGAATCATAGTAGACGCTCCAAGAGCCGTCTGGACGCTGCTCACTGAGAATAGAGCTCACTACATCGTCATACTTAGGATCATCTGTAATGCCAAGGAAGTACATGGCAATAATCCACTCGGCTTCAATCGCTGAGTTCGTTTTTAAAAAGCCTGCCCAGTAACCGCGCTCGGTTTGTTCTTTCTTGAGCCAATTTACGGCTGAATCGATGGTTGTATTAAGTGATTGCGCCCAAGCATTGCGCTCTTGCTCGCTGGCAAAGGTAGCTCCTTGGGTAGCAAAAATGGGAGGCTCAGGCAGGACGACTTCCTGCGGTTGACCTAAATTTTCGGATTTGCAGCTGAATAATTTTTCAGCGGGGGTAGATATGTTGCTGTCGGTCATGCTGGGCGATATCTCCTTAATGATCATTGTCGGCATCAGTATGAAGCTTAAAAAACTGTTCGGCTCGCTTTTGCTCACTGGTTTGAAGTAGCTTGAGACGTCCTAAAACATCTGTCACAAACGCGATGACGAAAACAATACTAAGAGCAAAAGCTTGGTTCCATTGCCGGTTGTAGGCGTCTAAGGCTCCTTGATCGGCAGGCGGAGCGTTCTCTGGACGCGGTTGTAAAAACTGAGGATCTAGCGTATGAATTAAATAGGCTACGGCGACGATAGTAACTATCTTGAGTGCACGAGCTATAAACCAAACAGATAAGAAACTGTGGTTGATGCCGTTTTTTTTCTCGCGACGCACAAAATAAAAGTCGCTTATTAGCATACAAACGGCGATTACTAGCAATATTACGGGTACAACTCCGCAAACTAAGGTATAAGCCACAATTCACCTGCTCGTAAAAACAATTTGGAATGGGCAACTGAAAGCAGAAAATATATGCTGCGCCGATAAGAGACTGTAAAAAGGAGCGCCCAACCCAGGGGCCGTTTTCTCCTCTGTTTGGCAAAAACCTTTAGGGCAAAAAGTCCAACTGGCTGGCGAGTAAAGACAACCTTAAGCTAAGCCTACTACGCGATATATTTCTACTGGAGCAGTACGGTTTCGAACATATATTTTGCGCACAAATTTAGCGTTTATGCCCTCGTCGAGGCTGTCGCCGCAAATAAAAATTTCGTTAGGCCTACTGTTAGAAAGGTTGCTTAATCTGGTGGCTCCGGAAAGTAAGTCACGCATATTCTCGATGGTAAATGGACCTCTAGCTAAGGCTGGCTTTACCAATCCTGAGTAGATACCGGAAGCGATAGGGGGAAGCCTTAGTAAATTATAATTTTGTCCAAGCTGGCGAAGGCTCATTCTAGTGCGGATAATGGAGCGAACGGCTCTCAAGCCAGCATATTCATCTATAAAAGCTGCTTTTACGTTGGCTCCCTCGTTGAGAATGACAAAGCCACCGTTTATTTCGACGGCTTCGCGCATAATTTGGCTAATATGGGCGGCCAATTTTGTTAGAGATAAGGTCGGTAAGGGTAAATTCTTTAAAGAGGCGGTCATTGTTAATACCGTAACTAACGGAGGTACGGTAGGCTCTTTCGACTCGATAATGCTTTTTAACGAATGAACCGGAGCCTGATTCTCTGGCCTTTCTGGATGATGCATCGCAACTTCATCTTGCAAGTCGCTAAGCAATTCTTCTTCTCTGGAATACGAATCGAGTATATGGTCATCCTGATGGCTGTGAATAAATTGCTCAGACAGATCTTCACGGTCTACTTGCTCGGCTCCCAACTTTTGGGCCTCTTCCCAAATGTCTCCGGTAGCAGAGGAAAAAGGATCACTTACCTGAGGCAAATTCCGAATTTTATCTTCGCTAAGTGGGCTAGGACGCTCTGCAGCAGGCAGTACTCTCTCTTTTGGTGTGTCATAGGAAAGAGACTTAGGCATTTCTATGTTCTGCTCGGGGGAAACATAATGGACTGAGCCTATGCGCAACATTCTGACGACTTGGATTAGCTTTTCTTTTAAGACTAGGGCTGAATTGGGACGATACTTCGGGTTTTTGTTCATCAGCCACATGATTATTTGCTCTATTTCGATAGGCAAATGAGGATCTACCGAAGTGGGACGCTGAGCCTTGTCATATACTTGCATACGCAAAATAGCCGCAGCGTCTTCGGCAGAAAAAGGGGTTATACCACAGAAAATTTCATACAAAATAACGCCCACGGCGTATAGATCAGAGCGCAAATCGGCTTCTTTGCCTTGGGCTTGTTCTGGGGACATATAGGTGCACGTGCCCAGAGCTGTGCCTGACTTAGTTAGAGCTGTTAAGTCTGCGGCGAAGCTTATTTTTGCCAAGCCGAAATCTAGCACTTTTATATGGCCGAGATGATTGACGAAAATATTGTCAGGTTTTAAATCACGATGAATAATGCCGCGGCTATGGGCATGATAAAGAGCGTCGCATAGCTCAGCAGTCAAAAGTAAAATTTTCTCTGGAGTAGGGCGGTAAGCTCTCACATAATAGCGCAAAGACTTACCTGTCAGCAGCTCCATAACAATGAAAGGGCGACCGTGAAAAGTACCATATTCATATACTTTCACTATGCCGGGATGATTGAGCTTCTGGGCTGCTTGAGCTTCGCGGGCAAAACGCTTGCGGGACGATTCCCTTTCACACAGAGCAGGAAGCAGTAATTTGACAGCCACATCCTGTCCGGTTACTCTGTCTAAAGCACGATAGACTTCACCCATGCCGCCGCTGCCTAAGCGCTCTAACAGCATGTATCTATTTTCTATAACTTGGCCGTCTATTTCCATCTTAAACTCACGATTGATTGTTCTATCTCGGCTGACAACAGAAAAAGGCGGGGGCCGATTTGCGCTGTGGAAGAATCGGCACGCCCCGCTTTGTTTCCCCCCTTTATTGTTTTTTCTTAAGAGTTAGCTTGTGGCTCTCAACAAAAGCTACAGCTCAAAGCGCGTATCTTCTAAATACATTTCCAAATCCTGGCTGGGAATACTGATTTTCAGAACTTTACCAGTTTTTAAGTCCATATAGAAAAGCATACCCTTTTCTGTATCTAGACGGGCCGTCTCGACTTCTCTGCCATCTGGCATAGTGATCGTCTCGTCGGCTTCGGCTCTTTGAATGGCAAGATCCTGCACTTTGAGAGAACCGGGGATGAAAGCTTTGAAACTGTAAGCTTCATCATCTTCATTGTCGGAAGAGCTATTCTGACTGAAAGTGCCAGCTCCCGTTTCTCCTATTTGACTATTTGACTCGGAATTATCGATTTTTGTGTCCGCATTCGAAGCTGAATTGGGAGAGATTACTTCGCTAGAACTCACAACCCCAGTATTGGGATCTATTTTGGGCAATTCTGAGTCGCTCTTGCTCTCTTCGTCTGCTTTTTCGGGAGTTACTACTGGACTTTGCTCTACTACTAAGGCCCACTGAGACAAGAAGCGAGGATCGACAAGGTAGGTGCCTATGGAATAAGGAATTTGGCGGCCCTTAGAATCATCCACTTTTTCGGTGTTGTCGGAGTCGGCCTTTACACTGTCTTTTTCCGCGTCTTTAGCGTCGGCTTGTTTGGCTTTTTCGGCTTCGGCAGCTTGTTGCTTGGCTTCGTCGTAACAAGCTTTAATTTCAAGCAAGCGTTCTTTGGCTTCTTGGCGTGCCTTAAGTTCAGCTTGTTCTTTAGCTTCAGCTTCAGCAGCTTCTTTCTCAGCATCAGAAATAGCCGTTTCGGGCAATTCTTTCTCTTTGTTTATATCTCCAGAAGCGCCTTGAGCAGCCTCACCAATTCCCTGACCAAGCTTATCAGCCTCCGCAACGTCAGTAGAGGTTGCATCCTGCTTCTGGCTCGGCTCCTGGTTGCTGTTCGCCTTTTCGGCGCTCGACTCCGTCGCAGTAGGCTGGCTCTGCGTCTTGGGTTGCGCACTGTTAAGCGTAGGCTGAGCAACCGCGTTAGCTTGTTCAACTTGAATAGATTCAGGAAGGGGAGGATTTTGTTCAAGCTGAGCTTCTTCCACTTGTACTTCACTTTGTTTTTCGGCCTCAGCTTTTTCGCGCTCTATAAGCGCTTTTGATTTAGCCGGTCTGGGCAGCGATTTCGATTCTTTAAGATCGAGAGCTTGGGTAATATTGGTCCCCTTGAAGGTGAAGCTTTCATGATGAACTTTAACCCCGTTATCTTCTGTAGCTTGGAAAGAAATAGGCAAAGCATTTTGGTTCATGCTAAGAGTACTTTCGAAGACAAGAGGCTTCTCATCGCGCAAAATTACCGATTCAGACTTAAAATCGTAAGTCTCGCCACCTTCGCGCACTTCCATATCGTACATGTAGGAGCTTTCTAAACCGATAAGTTTGCCCTTATGGTAGATACCATAGGTGCGTTTTTCACCTATGGGCCACTTGAGAGCTGTTTTGAAATAATCTGTAGTACGAGGGGGACGGGGAGAAAACTTCTCTACATAAATGTCCATGGCTTGGAGATCGCCACTCTCCCACAAAGTAATGTGGGAAGCGTTAATGAAGCCAGATTCGTTGGTTGTGGGGTCAAAGGCAACCCAACCATCTTCGGCGCCTAGCCAAGCTTCTGTCCAGCGATGCACTGTAAAGGAACCTTTATTATAAGACAAACCTCCCACAACTCTGGCGGGGATCTTGACAGCTCTGAGTAAGGCTGTTAAAAGCAAAGCCTTTCCTTCGGGGTTGCCTACTTGGTTCTCCAAAGTTTGACGCGCTGAAGGTAAAGCTACACCTTCGGCTATTTGGTTAGATACATAACCATTTAAGCGCTGGGCGGCTTGGAAAGCTGTTTCCGATTTCCAAGTGACTTCTTTGGCTTTAGTTGTCAGGCTATTTACTTCAAGCTCAATGCCGGGACAAGCTTGTAAATACTTTTTGAGTTCATCGGGGATTGTTTCTGTAAAAGGAAATTTTGCTTTGGGAGTTTCGCTTTTTAAGTCGCTACTCACCACAGCACGTCCCTTAATTTGCCCTTCTTTTACTTCGCCGTAAAACTGTTGCTTGTAATTTTTGATTTGGTGTTGAGCTAATTCTCCACCGCGCAATCTCAAATCGACAAAAGCTTCTAAATGGGTAAGCTTGTCTGGATCTTGGAAATAAATATTGGAAATTTCCGAATTAGCTTTAATGCGTTGTCCAGAAGATTTGGCAACAGACGAAACCACGCCGGGAGTAGAACGGCGGAAAACTAAGCCTGAACCGATCTCTCTGATTTCGGCCAACTCGTAATTTTTGGCGTAAACTCGCACGTAAGCTAGAGGAGCGGAGTTCGCGTCGGTAATTTTATAGACAAAAGTTGTGTGTGCAACTCTATCGCGGTCTTTCCAAGTTTCTTTTATCGGTTTGTAGACAATAGTTTTGCCTATACCTTGTAAGATGGGATCGTATGTATCTAAAACTCCGCCCTGAGAAGCGGCTCTGACCATAAGCCAGTAATGTTCTGGAAAAGTATCGAGATGGCCCCACAAGTTGTTAAATACAATCAGAGGAGGATGGTTGGCCGAATATTTTTGCAAATATCCTTGTTCTTTGCCCATGTAATTGTTGTTCTGAGCAATAAAATCTTCGGAGTATATACAATTAACGCTTAAAGCATCTTTACTTTTCTGTTCACCTTGAATACAGAGGAATAAAGCTGGCGCTAAAGTCTTTTTGTCAATTTGGGTATTGGCGGTGAATTTCAGATCTTGTACTGTCTCTACGCCCATTTTTATACGTGACGCAGAATCCATGATGTAGGTAGATTGACCGCCTAAAGTTAAAAGACGATTTATCTTGTATTGGGAATAACCTACCAACTGACCAGCATACTCTATAGCAAAATAATTGTCGGTACCTATAGCCAGGTTGTTTTTGATAACTCGCGGTCCTTGAGGAATTTCTTGCTCTGGTAAAGGCTGGGCCAATTCCAATTTGGCCGGACGTTCTTTTATTTTAGCAGTGTTTTTTTTCTTGGCTTTTACTGGTGAAGGAGCAGGAGCATATTTATCCCAAGGGTTGTTGCCTGTTACTTCTGGCAAATTATCTTCAACTTCGGGACTACCTTCGGCAGTTGCTGGAATGGGCATAGCTTTGGGAGATGAACTAGAGCCTGAGACTTTTTTTGAACTTGAAGGCTCAGCTTGGTATTTGTCCCAAGGGTTAGCCGAAGAACCGGTAGCTGTAGGAGCTGATGAGGGAGTATCTGTGCTCTGAGTGGTATTTTTAGCTTTAGCTGCTGGTTCAGCTTGGTACTTATCCCAAGGATTAGCTTGAGCTACGGCTTGAGAATAGGTATTGTACAGACGGCCATGAACTTGAGGCTCTTGTGAGTAAGCTGCCGACAAAGGAGCTAAACAAAGTAAAGAAACAGCTGCTGCAGTAAAAGTGAGTCTGTTCATAAGCTTGAGAAAATTCCTGACCTAATGAATAAAAAATTCGTGTTCTGACTAAACAGATTGTTAATTGTTTCAAAAGCCGCAGCTTTTCCTTTTAGAAAAACACATCGACTTCTCTCTACCTTATAAATTCTTGATTAAGCGCTGAAAAGCTCTTGCAAATATGCATACATTTCTGGGTCACGCTGCTCCACAATAGGCTTTAAAGCCGGTTGGAAGTAAGCTTCTACAGTTTCGGCAAAATATTCCGCTGGATTAGTAGAAGCGTAATTAGACACTAAACCTGTGCGGCTATGACGGAATTTATTCCACAATTGTACAGATAAAGGCAATCTGCGACCGTGAGTTTCACTAAAAGCGTTGTCGTAGGCGTGAGCAAATTCGTGTCTAGCTACCGAATGATTGGGCTGTCCTAGTTGCTCTTCACCTATAACTAGTAGGCGCCTGGAAGAATCGTATAGTCCACGCACTTCAGACCAGTAGCGGCCGTCAAAGGTCTTCTCTGAAGGAGCGACTACATACATGCCTTTTATTTTTAATTGAGTGAGAGCTTGGCGACGATCCAACACAATAATATGAGCGCCAAAAGATCTCACTTGAGAAATAATCTTGGCTCCCATTGGCTCAAGTTCATCTTGAACTTTGAGACGTGAAGCTTCCGTGGGGGCGTAATAGATCATGCGGTTAATCGTCTCGCGTACCGGCGAATAAACTTGATGCTGAACGCGTTTATTATGATTGGGTACAAAGCCAGAAAGTTGTATTGTGGTAGGGAAAATTAAGTTTTGTGGTTGCTTTTGCCCTTCTTGTTCTGACTTGCTGCGGCGGAAAGAGTCTAAGTCGCTAAGCAAGCCGTTAAAGTCGCGCTCAGGTTTTTCCTCTTCATCTTCCTCGTTGTCTTCTTCGCCAATAAGATCTATGCCCTTGTGCTTGAGAAGTTTGCGGCGCAGTTTCTTCAGATAGGCTTTGGCTTCCGGTGACAAAGTGACCGAATCTTCCAAATTGCCTTGCAAAGCCAAAGCAACCTGGTCTTCAATATCGCCTACTTCTTTTAATATGTTTGATTTTACGCTGCGGGCCATTTCGCGCTGAACGGCCTGCAGGTAACCTGCGTCGTATGTCCCTAAGTTGGGACCGCGAATTTCCATACCCATAAGCAAAAATAATCCTAACTAATAACCGGTAGTAAAAATGTGAAGTTGATAAACTTCCCACAACTAAATAAGCGAACTGCCAGTCTGTTTCTTTTGTAGTTGAATCGATTGCAGTTCGCTTATGCTGTCGGCTTAGCTCTAAAGCATGCCAGAGCAAACTTGAGAGCATGCCCTTAGCTTATCTCTGACAAGCTTTATTTTAAGTCAATTGTATTTAAAGAGCGCGAATACCTTTAGTGATGGGCATATGACGATCTAAGCCCAAAAGCATAGGCGACAACTTCAAACCAATAGGCCCTTGCTGACGTTTAAATTCACTGCGCTCAACCAGACGAATTACTTTTTCTACCATAGCTTCGTCGAAGCCCTCGGCTTTGAGCTCAGCTTTAGTATGCCCTTCTTCCAAATAGGCTTTGAGCATAGCATCAAGGACATCATAATCAGGTAAGCTATCTGAGTCCTTTTGGCCTTCATGCAATTCTGCTGAAGGAGGGCGGGTAATAATCAGAGAGGGAATTATCTCTTTATCTTTATTCAGATAACGGCAAAGTGAGCGAACCTCGTTTTTGTAAAGATCCATAATAGGAGCAATACCGCCGGCTCCATCTCCGTACAAGGTAGAGTAGCCTACCGCTTCTTCAGCTTTATTACCAGTGCATATAGCCAACCAGCCGAACTTATTGGACATGGCCATTACTAAAATAGCACGGATACGAGCTTGAATATTTTCTTCCGTAATATCAAAACTACGTCCCGCAAAGGCTGGGGCCAGCAACTCGGTAAAAGCGGCTCTGGGCCCTTCGATAGGCAATAATTGCAAATCGATACCGAGGCTGCGGCAAAGTTTGGTTCCTTCTTCTTCACTTATGTCGGTACTGAAGCGGCTAGGCATATAAATACCGTGTACATGTTCTGAACCCAGAGTTTTCACGGCTAAAGCAGCACACAGGGCCGAATCGATACCGCCGGAAATGCCCAACACAACGTCGGTAAAACCGTTTTTGCGCATATAATCGCCTAAGCCTAAGCATATAGCTTCAGCTAATTCGCTTTCTTTGGCCCATTTCTCATCTTCGGCAGGAAGTGGCATAGACTGAGTTGTGCTTTGGCTACTCAATGTCCAAAGATGACAATATTCATGGAAGCGCGGCGCATAGTGCAAAAGCTGGCCCTGGTTGGAAATAAGCAAAGAGCCGCCTTCTAAAATGATCTGATCTTGGCCGCCTACCAAGTTGGCTTCCAAAATGTGTACTCCCAATTCTTGGGCACGCTGTTGCAATAAAGCTACATGCTGTTTCCATTGTCCGGAAATGAAGGGACGGGCGGTCAAATTGATGGCTAAAATTTGCTTGTTGCCAGATTGCTTTTCTTGCTGGGCCAAAGAAGCAAATTCTTCGTCTAAAATTTCGTCATCTATAGATAAGATAACTTTATAATCTTCGCAAGTAATGGCAGATGCAATTGCAGAACCGTTGTTAAAATAGTCGGAGGCCGCAAACCAAGAATGATCGTGTAAAGCTGAAGCTTGTAGAGGAATAATTTCAGCTTTTTCAGTGTGGGAAAGTAAGACAGCTCCGTTATAAAGCGTCTCTTCTTCGTCTTCTTGGCAGACAATCGGAGAGCCGACAAGGGCTTTGAGTCCTTGGCAAGCTTCAGCTATAGTGTGCCAAGCTTCGCTAATGGCAGCGGTGAAAGCGCGATTGCGAAGTAAATCGTGAGGAGGATAGCCGGTAAGTGCCATCTGAGGGAAAACAACCAACGAAGCTTGAGCTTCTTTGGCTTGCTCGATAGCTTTAACGATGAGGCGGCTGTTCTTTTCGACGTCGCCGACAGTAGGATTTATCTGTGCTATAAACAGTTTCATGATAGGCTAATAGCCTTTCTAGCTAGTTAAGTAGCGATATTTTGAGATTATAACGTAAATAAAGCCCCCGACTTTGAGGGGCGAGGGCTGGGTAGTAAAAAAAGTTATTTCTTAGCTTTTTGTAAACGGGGGAGAGGACGGAATACTACATGGAAAGCTTCGTCATCAGTGCCAATACATAAGTCGGAGTTTTCGCCAAAGTAGCTGCAAAGAGATTCTACTTTCAAGCCATTGATGCGATAATTTTGCACTGGCTCTTTGAGCATGGAAAGTTTGTAGCCTTTGTCCTTAATTTCTACTGTTCCAACTTCGCAAATAACTGAATCAAACGGGCCAAGGTCGCCTTCGTCAGTAGTTCCCACGCTGAGGATGCGGAATTTATTCTCTCCATTAGGTTGCAAATTTAAGTCTGAGCAACTGCGACCGCCGTTAAGGAAATCGCGTAAATCGATATTTTTGCGCTCTAATTCTACGAATTTGTTGTCTTCTAAGCGGGTGACAACCAATTGGCCGGCATGATCTGAATCGCCGCGCAATCCCAACAAGATGTAAATATTTTGCTGGCCGTCTTGCAAAGCGGCGCAACCTTCTATTTGTAAATGATCGGGAGTTATACCGTCGGCTGGCATGGGGAATGGATTAAAGACATTGACAACTCTGGCTATCCACCCGGAATAAGGGTCGTGACCCACTTCAATTTCGAAAGCTCGTCCAGAACCGCCTTTCCAATAGCCACTTTCAAAAGCATAAAAATGGTAGGGACGACCTGGCACTTGGCATATCGCTTCCAGATCGCTAGCTTTCTGAGCCGAAGAATCGCCGTTTACATCCCAGGCAGAGACTTCGATAGGTAAGAATTTGGCGCCTTTCTCATCCTTTACTTGAAGGATATGTAAGCGAGGTTTGTCTGACTTAGTCTTGACATCTGAAACCGTTATGATGGCGTTTTGGTTTAAATTGGTCATGCCGCTAATGTCGGCTGGATCAGCCAGAGCTGGAACCGCTAAGCCTAAAGCTAAAACTGTAGTGCATAAAGCGAGAGAAAATTTTGATGATATCGACACGGTATCATACCTCTCTTTTTTTTAGATATTCTTGGGGTGGCAAACGCACGTTTTGCCGAGAGCCGCAAAGTATAAATAAAGCCTAACTTGAAATAGTTTCCGAGCAAACGGAGGGAGTGCGCGTCTCTTTCCGCAAATAACTCTGCGTTATTCTTAATAGATAATTTTTTCCCCTCCGACGTCTTTTCCGCTTTGGATCGGGATTTTTGGATAAAAAGCAACTGGGAGTCAATAATAAAAATGAAAACAGAAGGAATACGCCTCTCACTGGCTGATGTATTGGATAGCGATCGCTGTCCTGAACTTTTAGGGGCTAATCCATGTCCGCGTGTGGTGGGGGTAGCCGTAAATGATAATGAAGTTTATATTTGGCAGCGTCGTGCTGCTGACGAAGTCGAATCTGGTAGCCAACCTGTTCAGTTGAAGCGAGAAAAATTCCGCCCTTATTTATGGTTGCATTATTCTAAATTTTACGATGCTTTGGCTCATAGTGAAGTTGACAATTATGAATCTCAGAAATTGAGTGGAACTGGTTTTTTTAATAGTATTGTTTCGGCTGACGACAATGAAGAATTGGTAGCTTTAAATAAAATGTTCACTTCTTTATATAAAGAAGTGAGATTAGAATCAGCCCATCTTCCTCTGGCTGAGCACAGCGCTTTACAACTTTATAGTAGCGATTTGGTAAACTTATACCTCACTCAAGCCGGATTTTGCCTTTTTAACGGCTTAAATTTTAAGGAAATTTTGCGTTTAGGATTAACTGTACTAACTTCTTGTGGCAATAGAGAAAATTTGCATGGTTGTGCCGAAGAAAGTATCGGTTGTCTTTACATGCGTCTTTCCGACGGTCGGGAAAAATCACTTTGTTTAAATGATTATGGCGGCAGCGAAGCCGATTTACTTAAAGATTTTGTGCAAAATGTCAAAAATTGGGATCCAGATATTATCGAAGGCCATTTTTTGTATGATGATATTTTGCCTTATTTGCAAGCTAGGGCCAAAAAAGTCAAAGTAAAGTTGTTGCTGGGACGTGACTTTATCCAGGCGGACAAAAAGCGCACCGTGCCTAAAGGCGTTTGCTTAGAGCCCAAAGGACGTAAAACTTACACTACTATTGCCAACAAACGCTACGACTACATTTACTGGGATTTGTGGGGGCGCGAATTAGTCGACACTTTGATGCTCTCCCGCTTGCGTGATGTCACTTTCCGCGAATTGGAAACTTTCTCTCTGGAAGAAACTGCCCAGTCATTGGGAATAATGGGAGAAGAAGAGCCAACCTTTGCTTCAGAAAAGGAACAAGCCATATTTTATGGCCGCTTGCTTGAAAAAGTTAGTGAAGCTTTGCTTTATCCTTTCTATGTTCAAGCTCAATTTTTCCCGTATTCTTTGCAAAATACCATTTTGCGCGGTACGGCCACCAAAATTAACAGTCTGTTCTTGCGCTATTATTTAAGTAATTCAGCCAGTATTCCGGATAAGCCGCAAGTAGCCGAATATATGGGCGCTTCTGCAGGCCAAGAAGTGGAAGGTATTGTCCATGATGTTTATCACTGTGACGTGCAATCGCTTTATCCCTCAATTATGCTCAGTTACAATTTAGGGCCTCAGGCTGACGAGTTGGGCCTTTTCCTCAATTTGTTGGCTAAATTGCGCAATTTCCGCCTCAAAGCTAAGGCCCTTATGCGCCAAGCTCAAAAAGAGCCTGAGCGAGATGTGGAAAAAGTGCGCTTTTATGACGCTTTACAGAGTACATTCAAGATTTTAATCAATTCTTTTTACGGCTACTTGGGATTTGCTCAAGGCAATTTCGCCGATTTTACCCGAGCCTCTCAGGTTACTGCTAAGGGCAGAGAAATTTTGGCTACTATTATTGATAAATTAAAGAACCTTGGTTGTCGTGTTGTAGAGTACGATACTGATGGTGTGTATTTTCAGGCTGCTCCCGAGTCGGAAGAAGCGCCGGAAGTCTATGGCCAGAAAATATCTGAAGCCATAAATAGTATTTTGCCTTCTGGTGTTGGAGTGGAATTAGATGGTTTTTATCCCTCTATGTATTCTCACACTACCAAAAATTACGTACTTCTTGATAAAAATGGCAATTTGACCTTCAGTGGCGCTACCTTCCGCTCTCGTTCACGTGAGCCTTATTTGCGTTTGGCTTTGCAGCGCACCGCCTCTTTGGTGTTGCAAGGACGCCCGGCGGAGGCGGTAGCTTATATAGCTCAGCTCAAAGAGGATATTTTGCAACACGATATTCCTATAACTTTGCTGGCTAAAACTGAAATTCTAAACGATTCTTTGGAAAATTACAGTAAAAAAATCGAAAAGAGCAGTCGCAACCGTGCCGCTGCCTATGAAGTTGCCCTTAAATCTAAGTATGCTTATGCTGCTGGTAAAGCGGTGCGCTATTACATTACTGGCAATAAGAGGAGCGTACGTATTTTCGAAAATGCCAAAGAATTGAGCTTATATAATACGGCCGCGCCAGATGAAAACAGCGCCTATTACGTTGGCAAATTGGAAGCTTTGTTAGAACAATTCCCACTTTTGGTGCCAGCCGAAGCTATACCCGTAAAGAAGAGTCGTAGCTCTAAAAAATAAACTGTTCAGCTTAGGAGCTTTTAGAGAGGCTATGTCGAAAGGCGGCAGGCCGCCTGAGAGCGCTGCCGCTTTTTTGCTAAAGTAGCCCTGGGCAGTACTGTTTAATCAACAATTTATAGTATCAGCTTAGCTGTCGAATGGGCCAACGTTGGCTTTTTTATTGAAATTAAAGGCAAAGATAGGGCCGTTCTTCAGTTCAAGAGGAGTAGTAAAATGGGCCAAGCCTACGAACAACTTTTAAAAAAGATTAAAGAAATAACTTGTTTAAATGAAATTTTGGAACTTCTGACCTGGGATTTAGAGACCGGTATGCCCATTGGAGCCGATGAAGCTCGTGCCGATCAAATGGGAGTCGTCTCCGAATTGTCTCATCAGCTTTCTACTTCGGAAGAGTATTTGCATCTTATTAAAGCTTCCGAAGAAGAACTTGCCGAAGAGAAAAAATCCGGCTTTGAAGTGAAGTCGTCTTCTCCTTACGATTTACATAATTTGGATGTTAAAGCCGATTTGTTACGTAAAGTTAGACGCAATGCCGACAATAATTCCAAAGTGCCAGCTTCTGTCGCTTCTGCTTTAACTGCTGCTTGTTCCAAAGCCCAAAGCGTTTGGATGAAAGCTCGTCAAAATAACGATTTTGCCTCTTTCCGCGAGCCTCTGGAGCGTGTTGTCGAACTTTGTCGCGCCAAGGCCGAAGCTTTGGGTTATAAAGAGCATATCTACGACGCTTTGCTTGATGTTTATGAGCCAGGTTTAACTACCTCACAAGTGAGCAAAGTGTTTGGTCAATTGCGCGGCAGTTTAGTTAGCTTAGTAAGTCGTATCGCTAAAGCTAAACAGCCTCAATTGCGCGTAATCAATAAGATCTATCCTATAGAATTGCAACGCCGTTTTTGCCATCGTCTTATGAGCGATATGGGCTATGATTGGACGCGCGGCAAAGTGGATGATGTTATTCATCCTTTCTGTTGCTCATTTTCCACTAGAGATGTGCGTGTAACTAACAATTTTAGTGAACAAGCCGTCACCAAAGCTATGTTTACAGCTTTACACGAAACTGGTCACGCCCTTTACGAGCAAGGCTCTCCGAGCGAATGGACTCACACTCCTTTGGAAGGTGGAGCCAGCATGGCCGTCCATGAGAGTGAGTCTCGCTTATGGGAAAATATTATCGGTCGCAGTAAAGCTTTTTGGGAATTTTACTACCCGGTCTTTAAGTCTTA
The DNA here is from genome assembly GCA_004554425.1 of Candidatus Saccharimonadota bacterium. GTDB lineage: Bacteria > Vulcanimicrobiota > Xenobia > Xenobiales > Xenobiaceae > Bruticola. The sequence continues at coordinate 19,590 of SFMI01000009.1, forward strand.
TTTCCCGGCCCAAACTGCTGGCGTCGATTTAGAAGAGTTCTACAAAGCCGTCAACTACGTCACTCCTTCCTTTATACGTACTGAAGCTGACGAAGTTACTTACAGCTTGCATATCATGTTGCGCTTTGAATTGGAAAAAGCTCTTATTGAAGGCTCTTTGAAAGTGAAAGATTTGCCTGAAGTTTGGAATAGTGCCATGTCTGACTATTTGGGCATAGTTCCCGATACAGATACTGAAGGTTGCTTACAAGACGTACACTGGTCGTCAGGCTTATTTGGCTATTTCCCTGCTTATGCTTTGGGCAATTTGATTGGCGCTCAAACTTGGCAAGCTCTCAAAAAAGATGTTGGCGATACTGATGAAGTTTTGCGTCACGGTCAGTTGGGAACTGTTCGCAATTGGTTACACGATCATATCTATGTTTATGGACAGCGCCTCTATCCTACAGAATTGCTTAAGGTAGCTACAGGAAAGCAACTGGAAGCCGGTCCTTTTGTCGATTATTTAGAAAATAAATACAGTGCTCTCTATAACTTATAGTTAAATTTTGGAGGCTAAGCGCCGAAAGTTTAACTTAAGCTATGGCAAGCGCCTTCTTCGACTATTAAAATAGTCAAGAAGGCGCTTGTTTTTATTCTTTTGTGGATGGCGCTGCTGACATATAGCCAGAAAATTTCTAATGCACATCTAACAGACGGAAAAAAAATTTTGGCAGGGGAAGGCCGAGTGCGGTTCGTAATAGTTTGGCGTTAAAAGATTTACGGCCCTTACTACTGAGGGGGCCATTTTTATGAAGATAATAAGTCTCTTCCTGTAGATTCGGTGAGCTCACCGAAAGGAAAAAGGCTTTTTGGAGGTTAGATATGGCTTTGACTATTAGACCGTTAGGTGATCGCGTTGTGGTGAAGCGCCTCGCTTCCGAGCAGAAGACTGCCGGTGGTATTTACATTCCCGAGAGCGCTCAGGAAAAGCCCATGAAATGCGAAGTCGTAGCCGTAGGTTCCGGCAAGTTGCTCGACAATGGCAAGCGCAACCATATGGAAGTGGAAGTCGGCCAGACCGTTTTGCTGGGCAAATACTCTGGCACCGAGATTAAGCTTGACGGCCAAGAATATGTAATCGTCGACCAGCGCGAGATTATGGGTGTTTTAGCCTAAAGCTTAGGTATTTTTTCTGGGAGACGCACTCTCAATAGGGGTGCGACTTCATCAAGAAGCGGCTGAACAATAGATAGGAAGGGGACGGTACATGTCAGTTTTTATCCGGATGTGTCTATAGAGGGGAGGAACTACTCCAAGGAGTGGTTGACTGCTTTCAGCCGCAAAGTTTTGTTCATATTCGAAAAGAGGAAAAAATTATGGCAGCTAAGATGATTATTTATGGTCAGGAAGCCCGCAAAGCTTTGGAAAAGGGTGTCGATGCTTTGGCTAACGCCGTACGCGTAACCTTAGGGCCGCGTGGACGCAATGTCGTGCTTGACAAAAAGTTCGGCTCTCCTACCATTACCAATGACGGCGTAACTATTGCTAAAGATATCGAGCTCCCCGATATGTTCGAAAATATGGGCGCTCAGTTAGTTCGTGAAGTCGCTTCCAAGACCAACGACATCGCCGGCGACGGTACTACCACCGCCACCGTTTTGGCTCAGGCTATGGTTCACGCCGGTATGAAGAACGTCACCGCCGGTGCCAACCCTATGTTCATTAAGCGTGGTATTGAGCAAGTAGTCGAGCGCGTTGTCGAAGCTATTAAAGCTATGGCTGTACCCGTAGAAACTACCGAAGCCATTGCCCAGGCCGCTACTATTTCCGCCAATAACGACAAGAAGATCGGTCAGCTCATTGCTGAGGCTATGGATAAAGTAGGTAAAGACGGCGTTATTACCGTTGAAGAGTCCAAGACCATGCACACCGGTCTCGAGCATGTCGAAGGTATGCAGTTTGATAAAGGTTACATCTCTCCTTACTTCGTAACCGACTCCGACCGCATGGAAGCCATTTTGGAAGATCCTTTCATCTTGATCGTCGAGAAGAAGATCTCCGCTATCAACGATATCGTACATCTTTTGGAAAATGTTTCCCGCTCCGGTCGTCCTCTCTTGATTATCGCTGAAGATATCGAAGGCGAAGCTTTGGCTACTTTGGTAGTCAACAAGTTGCGCGGTGTATTGAATATCGCTGCTGTTAAGGCTCCTGGTTTCGGTGACAGACGTAAAGAGATGCTTAAGGATATCGCTATCCTTACCGGCGCTCAGGTTGTCAGCGAAGAAATCGGTCTCAAACTCGAAAATGTCGGCCTCGAGTCTCTGGGTAGCGCTGTTCGCGTCAAGATCACTAAAGATGACACCACCATTGTGGAAGGTCGCGGCGACGCTGAAGCTATTAAAGCTCGTATTGACCAAATTCGTCACCAGATCGCCGAGAGCGATTCCGATTACGATCGTGAGAAATTGCAAGAGCGCTTAGCTAAATTAGCTGGTGGCGTAGCTGTTATTCGCGTGGGTGCTGCTACCGAAACTGAGTTGCGTGAGAAGAAACACCGCTTGGAAGATGCTCTTTCCGCTACTCGTGCTGCTGTCGAAGAAGGTATTATCCCTGGTGGCGGTACCGCTTTCATCAGAGCTTTGCCCGTTTTGGATGAAATTAAGCTCGAAGGTGACCAGCAAGTGGCCGTAGATATTATCCGCCAAGCTTTGGTTGAGCCTTTGCGTTTAATCGCCACCAATGCTGGTGTAGAGGGCTCCGTCATTGTCGAGAAGGTAAAAGAAGCCGACGCTCCTATCGGTTACGACGCTTTGAACCGCGAGTTCAAAGATATGGTTGCTAACGGTATCATCGACCCCGTGAAAGTTACCCGCTCCGCTTTGCAGAATGCTGCTTCTATCGCCGCTATGGTTCTCACCACCGAGACCCTTATCGCCGAGAAGCCTCAGAAGGCTGATCCCGCTGCTGCAGCTGGTATGCCTGGCGGTATGCCCGGTGGCATGGGCGGAATGGACTTCTAGTTCTGATTCGTCTAAAAGTAAAGTTCAAGCGCTGCCGCTTTTGAGTTCTTCAACTTGTAGAGCGGCACTTGAATAGAACGTCTTATAACTGAAGAGCCTGAGAGTTGTTATGCTCTCAGGCTTTTTGGTTTTTGTCTATCTTTTGAGCAACTTTAATTAAGTCTGGTCGAGTCAAGCAATTTTCGCTTAATTGTGCGAAAAAAAGGCTTTGACTTTGTCTTGCTAGAAAAACACCGCAGCGCTGCGCCTGTTTTATATTTACAGGTTTTTTGACAGTGGCGTATTTTATTTATTGGGTTTTTTTAAGATGAGAAGTTTGAAGGTTTGGCTGGCTTTAGGCATTGTGGCTGTGTCTTGCTGGGCTTGTGGTATGTCTGAGGGACAGACTGTTAATATGTACGTTTCTCAAATGACAGTATACGAACGCAGAGTAGAGGCCGATGCCTACGATATAGGCAAGATAACTTCCGAAATAGATACAGATATAACTGAGCAACAGCGCGACGAGTTGACGAAAGCGCTTAAAGCTCAGAGTGCGCGCTTAAAAGATACTATTCAAGCTATCGAAGGGGCCAATTGTCCTAAGCCTTGTCAAAGTATGCGCATTCATTATCAAGGGGCTTTGCAAAATCGTTTAGAGCATTGCAAAGTGTTGGCCGATTTCTTGGAAAAAAATTATCGCCCAGGGCAGGCTGTTGATGCTAAAGCTTTGGCCGAGCTTAAGAGTAAAACTAGCAAATTAGCTCAGGAAACTGCTGAGTATGAAAATAAAATTCACGAAGATAAGGTACTTTTAGCTAATTCTTATCGTGAAGTGCAATTGCCGGAAGTAGTCGAAAGCAAGTAAGCCTTGGGCGAGAAGTTTAGGCTTGATAATTTTGCTTTTTATACCGATTATTAAGTAGGCAATTTTGTGCTGTTTTGGGGGATAGCTTAGGGGGTGGGTTGTATTTTAGGAGAAGACGAATTGAGTTACGCTCCGTTTATGAGTGGCATCATTGCTAATGCCGAAAAATATAAAGAACGTTCCGCTTACGAAGTTTATCGCGACGACCATTGGGAAAAAGTCTCTTGGACTCAGTTTCTTACCAATATTAGCAAAGCCGCTTCAGCCGTTTTGAACTTTGGTTTGGCACCTGATGATTTGGTAGCCGTTTACGCTCCCAACTGTCCACAATGGCATGAAATAGATTATGGATGCATGGCTGCCAAAGCTGTTACTGTAGCTGTACATGCAACTTGTTCGGTTGAGGCTGTGCGCCAGATTTTCACTGAGACGGCTCCTAAATTAACTTTTGTAGGTAATGCTGAGCTGGCCGATTTGCTTTTCGGAGCTGTGGAAAATCTTGGTCATGTAGTAATTATTGAGGGTGAACATCCCAAATGCCAGAAATATTCCGACTTTGTCAATGTAGAAGTGCGACCCGACTGGTCGGCTAAAGTGGCCAATACTAAAGCTGATGATCTTTGGACTATAGTATATACTTCTGGTACAACGGGAGCTGTGCGTGGGGCTATGCTCACTCATGGCAATATTGTTTACCAAATTTTGCGCCATCGCGACAGGTTGCCTGATCTTACCGATCAGGATCGTTCTTTTTGTATGTTGCCCTTAAGTCACGTCTTTGAGCGCGGCTGGTCGGCTATTCAATATACTTGGGGCATGACTTACTACTACTGTAAGCCTTCTCCAGAAATTATTCGTTTGCTTCCTTATGCTGCTCCGTCGGTAATTTGCGTAGTTCCTCGTATTTTGGAAAAAATTTATACGGCTATTCACGAAAAATTTGCTCAGCGCTCTAAAGCTATGCAAGGCATTGTTGATAAGTGCATCAAGGTTGGTTGTCAATACCAAAAAGAATTGCTGGAAGGCAAAAAGCCAGGGCTTTGGTTGCGTATGCGCAACAAAGTCGCCGATAAGTTGGTCTTTTCCAAAGTGCGCCACGTTTTCGGTGGTCATATTAAACATCTTGTCGTTGGCAGCGCTTCTTTAACCGCTTCAGTACACGAATTTTTCCGCGCTTGTGGTATTTTCATCAACAACGGTTACGGTATGACTGAGACGACTGCCACTATTTCTTCTACTCCTGTAGGACGAAGCGTTCCTGGCATGGTCGGTTTGCCTATGGAGGGCATAGAAATTCGCTTAGGCAAGGATAACGAAATCCAGGTGCGCGGCGATAGCGTTATGGTTGGCTATTACAAAAAGCCGGAAGAGACTAAAGCTTCTTTCACCGAAGATGGTTTCTTCCGCACTGGTGATGTAGGATGTTTCGCTCCCAATGGCTATTTGTGCATAACCGATCGCATTAAGGATATGATTCGCACTTCCACTGGCAAGTATGTGGCACCTCAATATTTAGAATCTCGTTTGGCCCTTTCGCCCTTGATTGAGCAAGCTGCTATTATAGGTGAAGGTCGCTCTTGGGTAGGTGCTTTATTAGTCCCCAATTTCGCAAAATTGGAAGAATATGCTAAGAAAATCGGTCTAGCTTTTTCCTCTAGAGAAGAACTGGTCGACTATCCTGAAATTGTCAACTTTGTTAAGTCGACTATAGACGATTTACTCAGCGATGTGGCTAAGCATGAGCGTATTCAGCGTATTGCCTTGCTCACTCATCCCTTTACTATTCAAAGTGGTGAACTTACTCCAACTTTGAAATTGCGTCGTAAGATTATTTTAGAGCGTTATCACGATTTAATCGCTTCTATGGACTCCTTTGACGCTACTTATCAGAAATTGGCCCCTAGTGCTGGCTAAAAAAGTATCCGGTTTATTGGTTAATTCAAAGAAAGTGAGAATTGAGCTGTGCCCTTGAACTTTATGCCTTTCGCTTTGAAAATGAGAGACATTGAAGCTTCGGATATACAAATCGAAGCTTTTAGACGCAATTGTGTGAAGGCTTTTAGCTCTAAGGGCTGCTTTATCGGTGAATACGAAATTGCACCGGTGGGAACATTACCTACTTTTAGCCAGTTGTCTCCTTTGAGTGAAGAACGCCGTGAAGAATTGCTCAATGCCTGTGCCATTATCAAGCTTAACGGAGGTTTAGCTACCACTATGGGGCTGGAGGGAGGCCCTAAGTCTTTGGTAACAGCGCATGGTCAGTTGTCTTTTTTGGATTTGACGGTGCGTCAAATTTTGAGCAAGCGCGAAAAGTTGGGCAGTAAAGCTTTACCTCTTATTTTAATGAACAGCTTTAACACTAGCTCACAAACTATGAAAAGTTTGATGAGCTATTTGGGCTTGTTGGAACAACCAGTAGCTGTAGAAATTGTCCAATCTCGTGTGCCTCGCATTCAAGCAGATTCTCTAACTCCTTATGTTTCAGCTACGGATCCTTTGAGTGAGTGGTGCCCTCCAGGCCATGGCGATCTTTATTTGTCACTTTTTGTCAGCGGTTTGCTGGTTGAATTACTCTCTCGTGGCATCAAATATATTTTCGTTTCCAATATAGATAATTTGGGAGCTAGTTTGGATATGCGCATTCCAGAATGGATGGCCAGTCATGGTTATCCTATGGTAATGGAAGTTTCCAGACGTTGTGCCGCCGATCGCAAGGGTGGCCATTTAGCCAGAGATGTCTATGGTTCGTTTGTTTTGCGCGAGTCGGCCATGTGTAAGCCGGAAGAACGTGAATATTTTGCTGATATTGAGCGTTATCACTATTTCAATACCAACAATTTGTGGTTTGACGCGGAAGCTTTGTATAAGTTGATTGTCTCTCAAGGTGGATTGCTCGATTTACCTGTAATTCGCAATACTAAGACTCTTTATGATAATTTAGGAAAAGCTTGTCGAGTTTACCAAATTGAGAGTGCTTGCGGCTCTATTATATCTTCTTGGCCAGAGGCTCAAGCTTTGGAAGTACCTCGCAGTCGCTTTGTGCCAGTTAAAGGACTCAGCGACCTTATATTGGTACGTTCTGATTTATTTTCGGTAGATAGCGATTATTCTATTCACTGTACCAGAGAAAATTTTGCTCTTCCTTTAATTTCTTTACCTGCGGAAGTTACATCTTTAGACGATTTTGATCATATGTTGCCTTATGGTGTGCCTAGCTTACGCGATTGCTCTTCACTTTCTATTGAAGGACCAGTTGTTTTTGGTAAAAATGTAAAATGTGAAGGTGATGTAAAGATAACGGCTACTTCGGAAACATTTATTTCCGATGGAGCTGTACTTAATGGTGAAATCCATTTTTAGATTTTTATGAGTAATAATAAATTGCGCCGTGCTGTATATGCTGGCAGTTTCGATCCTCCAACTAAAGGCCATTTGGATATCATTTGTCGAGCTTCTCGGTTGGTGGACGAATT
>SFMI01000104.1 GCA_004554425.1 Candidatus Saccharimonadota bacterium
GGAATTGAAAGAATACTTGGGAATCGACGGCTTCTTGAATAGCTGTTTCAGTGTCGCACTTACGACCCAAAGCCTTAAACATGGCGTCATCCAAAATGCTGCGGATAGATTCCCAAACAGGAACGCGCGGCTGAATGGTGGCTTTGTCTAAAGACTTAAGACCTACGGCATATTCAGGATGCTGTTTTACGTGATTCTGATAAGCTGTCGAGTTAATGGTCGACTTGCGTACAGGCAAGTAACCAGTTTGGATCGACCACTTGGCAGTGACGGCGGGACTGCACATATAAGAAACAAACTTGTAGGCAGCGTTCTGCTTTTCTACATCGTTGGCCCCTCTGAAAATGGCTAAATTGGTACCAGCGAACTGACTAGCTTGGGTACTGCCTTTAGGAATAGGCATCACGCCAAAGTCTAAACCGCTAGAACGAGCATTTTCAAAGCCGCCAATACGAGAAGTTGTTTCAATATACATACCGGCTTGGCCGTTTTGGAAGAGTTTTACGGCATCAAAGGTGGGCTTAGCAGAGTGATCTTTATGAACTAAATCTACCCAATAGGCGAGGTCAGCTACACCTAAGCGTCCGCCAAAGCCGGCGCCATTGTTTGTCTTACTGATATAGGTTCCACCGTAAGAGTAGAGATAGTGTCCGAAGATATCGACACTAGGCTGGAAAGCCAAACCAGGGATACCTTTGCGAGTGGCAATAACTTTGGCGGCTTTGCTAAGTTCTTGCCAAGTTGTCGGCGGCTTAAGACCGAGTTCTCTAAAAATAGTCTTGTTGTAGAACAAAACGTAGATAGATTTGTTGAAAGGTAAAGTGTAGAGCTGCTTTTCGCCGCTGGGGGAAGTGAAAGTATTGGCACTGAGGAAAACAGGGACAATATCCTTCATAGCTGCTTTGTCGTTGCCAGTCATCAAACTTTCTACAGGCACCAAAGCATCGATTCCGACGTATTGAGTAGTCCAGTTTTCATACACTTGGGCTACATCAGGAGGAGTATTCTTGGCGATATTTTCCAAGATTTTTGAATAAAGAGCGTTGTAGTCGTTGCCGTACTCTTTATTTTGAGATTGGATGCAAACGGACTTTACAACTATATTAGGGTTAGCCTTGTTAAACTCGTCAACAAGTTGGTTGAGTACTTTGCCGCGAGATCTGCTCATGGCATGCCAGAAGGTGATCTCAACAGGCTCGTCAGCACGACTTACGGTGGCTCCGCAAACGATGACAAAAGCAAAGATAGCCAGGACTATTGACGCAATATACGCAAGGCGCGTTCTAGGCACCATATTTACGCAACTCCTTTTCTTTCGTAGAAGGAAAATGATATTTCTGAAGTCGGTCATTTAATCCAGAATACGCAGAAAAGTTGCTTCCGCTTGTTTACTAAAAACGAAGCAACTAGTCTAAATATCTATGGACAGCGGAGCCTGGTTCAGGGAATGAAGTACCAAACTTACCGGTTTGGAATCGGCGGGAACTTCAAAGACTAAATAGCCGAAGTTAATGCCGTAAGGTCTTAAAATTACTAGCCAAAAGTTGCTTAATCCTTCTATATAATCGTAAGAATTAGACTTTTGATCTAAAAGGGAAAAACGGCCTGTGTAAATTTGGACTTGTTGAGAGATATTCTGCTGAGAAAGATAAGCTATAACGTACTTATAGCCTTCTTTGGGACGATAGAAATCTTTCAAAATGGAGATAGTTTCCAAATTGGTGACTGTAACTTGGAAAACTTCGTTCTTAGCACTCTTGGGAACATAAACACGACCGTTCTGGGGGCGCTGGGAATTCGAAGGCAAGTTGGCACTGCCGCCGCGCATGGTAGTGACGCCCTGAATAGGGCCTGGCTGAAGATTGGAAGCCAGATAAGGAGAAGCGTCTACAGGGCGCAGCGAAACATTCGTTTGAATTTGATTGGGGGAATAACTGCTGGGAGTGCCGTTCTGGTTGAAACTTGAATTGCGACTTACGGCAGAAGTGTTGTTTACCTGAACATTTGTTTTGCCATTGCCACTGCGAGCATTTTTGGCTGTAGTAGTTGTGGGCTTAACATATGTATTTTGGTTTGCGCTTTGTTTGGCAGACGAAGAAGCTGTTTGGCTCTTAGCTGAACCGCTGTTGGTGACAATAAGTATGCGGTTGCTGCGACCGTCAAAATTTACCGAACCTCCCATGGAACCGACGAAAGTTTCTACAGGCAAGTATATACGTCCGCCGTTATTGTAAACAGGGGAAGAGGCCACTTTACCGTTTACTTTAACAGTATTTAGTTTCGAATCCCAAATGATTTCGGCTTGTAAAGCTTGGGCCATAACTTGTATCGGCAAATAAGTTACACCGTCGCGGACTACAGGTGTAGCGTCTACACGCATACCGTCAACAAACACACTGGCTGGAGAAGCTGCAAAAATTGTGTGAGGAATAGCCAAGAAAAACGCTAGCAATGCTAAAAGTAGTAGAAATGGCAAGCGCTTAGGCGTTTCTCTTACAGATGGCGTCAGCATTTATTATAACCTCCTTTTAGTATTATCTTATCTTCTTCGATGTTTTTCTTGATATACTTTTTCCCGGAAAAAGTAAGTGTTTGGCCTTACAATTACCGAGAATTTTAACATTCCCTCAATCTACCACAAAAAGTGCCAGTGAACAACAAAAACAAACGTTTACTGATAACCTAATTGGGCTGAATTGCCTTCACTGCAAAGGAATTGCCTGGAGGTCGTAGAAGCCAAGGTGCAATTTTTTTCGCTGACGGCGACGAACAACATGGTTTGAGGAGTTTAGTTTTTAATATGCAATTCGTACGCAGAAAATTGACAGATCTTCATAGTATTAGCGACAGCAAAAACGCTTTGGCCGATTTGCTAGGTCAAAAGTTCCGTCCTGTTATCTCCGGCGGCCATGAGCGGTTTGTTGAAATGTTGGGTAAAGAAGGCACTTTGGCTTCTTTGGATGGAGATGTTGTCATTACTCCGGCCGGTGCGATGTTCTACTATCATTTTCTTTCCGAAGAGAATGCTTTGGTCGTCGGCGGAGCTTGGGACGAAAAGGATGGAACTTCGGCTTGGGAAGAGTATTTGGAACTGGTCAATAAAGCCGTTCCTCAGGCAAAAATCCAAGAATTGCCCGTTGTTTCCCCTTATTTCGAATTTCTGCGTGAAGATTCCGAGCCTTTGCAAGTAGGCTCATGGGAGCGCAAAGCGGCAGCTTGTTTGCGCAGTCCCAGCGTACGTCAGCTTTTGAGAATAGTTTCCGAACGCGGTGTAGTTTCTCTTCCGGAAGCCGCGCAAGGACGTTCCGTCTTTGAAGTCGGCGAAGATGTCAAAACTATGGCCGACATGAATATCATCAATTGCGAATTTGAAGTCTTCTGTAAAGAAACTGGTCAAAAGGTCAGCCGTGTTTCTAGTCTGGCCGCTTTGGATGAAGCTGCTAAGCGCGGTTTCCGTTGTTTCCATTGTGGTAAGGCTATTTCTGATGAGCAAATTGTCCAATCTCTCTCCGTTTGCCCTCAAGGTGCTGTTTTGGCTCGTCGCAATATGTGGTTGGCCTACACTGTAGGCGCCGCTTTGCTCGATTGTGGTGTCAGCAGCGAGCATATTCTTTTCCGTAGCGAAGACAATAATAGTAGCTGTGAAGTTTTTGCCGATTACAAAGGCTCGTTGCTCATGTTCTCCATTTCTGAGCAAGGGTTGGATGCCAACTCTGTCTTCCGCATTATTACTCGCAGCCGTTTCTTCCATCCCGATTGTACTTTCGCTGTCACTTCTGGAGCGGTCAGCGCCGAGGCTTGTAAAGTTATTGAAGCTGAAGGCGAGCGCATGTTCATTGTGAGCGATATTGACACTTTGCAAGAGACGATCAACTCTGTCTCTGATCGTGCTTGTCGCTCTGTGGTGGGTGACTTCCTGGCTGGTATCGATGCTATGACTAGCGTTAATGTAGGCCGCATTGTTGGTGAATATTTCTTGGGCACTCCCGAAGTAAAAGTTCCTTCGGCTGCCGTTGAGGCTGCTGTTGAGACTTTAGCTTCTGCCGTATCTTCTGCAGTATCTGCAGTTGAATCCGCTCTCAAAGACATCGAGTCCGAAGTCGCCGCTGCTACTGAAGAGCCTATTGCTGAAGCCGTTGAGCCCCAAACCGTCGCTGCCGAAGAACCCGTTGCTGAAGTTGTAGAACCCGCAGCCGTTGCTGCTGAGGAACCTGCTGCCGAAGTTGTTGAGCCTGAAGCCATTGCTGCTGAGGAACCTGTTGCTGAAACTGCTGAGCCCGAAGCTGTTGCTGCTGAGGAACCTGCTGCCGAAGCTGTTGAGCCCGAAGTTGCCGTTACTGAGGAACCAGCTGCTGAAGCTGTAGATCCTGAAGCTGTTGCTGCTGAGGAACCTGCTGCCGAAGTTGTTGAGCCTGAAGCCATTACTGCTGAGGAACCCGTTGCTGAAGCTATTGAGCCCGAAATTGCTGCTACCGAGCAAGCTGAAGTCTCCGAAATTGAAACTGAGCTTGAGGAAAAGAAAGAAAAAGTTGAACTTCCTGAATTGGAAGTCGCTCAGCCTGAAGTTGAAGTCAGCCCTGTTTGTGAAGAAATTACTCCCGATCAGCCGGCTTTCTTATCGGCTGGAAGTGAATCGCTTAGCGGCATAGTTAATAGACTTTTAGAGCAACTTTTAGAGAATAACGAGCCTGATAGCTTAGAAGCTAACCTTAATGCTATTTCCGATTTGGGAACTTCTTCAGCTATGATTGTAGCTGATGACGGTATGCCTTTCTTGGGTGCCATGGAAACTTTCTCAGATCCGGATTATGCTGCTGCTTACCAGCCCGAATTTGTCAACACCATAAACAGTATCGCTGATGAAGTTTCTTTAGGTACTGTACAGCGTGCGTTTATTGCTGGTGAAGCCGGTTGCTTAGATCTTTATCCTACCGCTGACAATCTTACCTTAGCTGTCCATACTACAGAGACTGGCTCTTTGAAGTATGGTGGTCGTCTCGTTGAAGGCGATACCTTGAAGAAGAGTTTGGTCGGTCTTACTGTTATTGACAGCTTCTTTGATGCCGTTATCGTTATGGATGATGTAGTGGTAGAATCCACTACTCAAGATTGCGACGATATGGCCATGGCTGCTGCTCGTATGTATAGCGCCGCTTCTAATTATCTCTCCGAGCTTAGTGTAGGCAAGTGCTCAGCTTTGGTTGTAGATACCGATATTCAGATGTTGGCCATATATCCTTTGAAAGACGAATCTGTAATTGTTTGTATCTTAGACAAGGGTGCTGCCGAATCTGTCTGGCGCAGGGATATTCCTGGTAGGTTAGAGCGTGTGCAAGAGGCTTTAGAGCTTTAAATTCACTAGGTTGAGAAGGGAAAAAGCTCTTCTTCGGCAATTGCTGAGGGGTCTGACTTGGCCGTCAATGGATGGAATTGGTCAGGCCTCTCTTTAGATCCGATTATTTTTTGTGGCTGCGTTAAGTTTAGGAGGTTTGCATACTATGGCTCAGACTCAGCGACAGCGGGATGGTTTTTGGATGAGAATGATCTTTACGAACTTTGCTCTTATTTGGGTATTCGCTGTCATAGGAGCTATGTTAGGCAAAACTACTGTAGATAAGTATTTGGCTGACGCTGATACTGTGTCTAGCGCTTCAGCTATGCCAACTCGAACTTCTACTGTGGTAATAAATTCGGCCAAAGATAAACAAGATGAAATAGATAGAAGCAACAACAAAAATGTAGAAAGCAATACTGATGATACGTTAGTTGTTGAACCTGTTGGTGAAACGCCTGCTCAAGTTGTGTCCGATAGTAGTACACCAACTATTGACATTACTCCTCAGGAGACGCCTTCTGTTGTGGGAAGCAACTCAAATAGTAGTGCTGATGTCGCCAATTCGCAGGAAAGTGGTGCTAATACAAGCTCTTCCGAGTCAGAAGGTGCCAATACTGCTGCATCAGCACCTTCTACATCTGAAAACAGCACAGCTGGACGGGTGCTTTTCTTTGGATCTTTTATGCAAAAAGAGACAGTGGATTCTTTAGAAGCTCGTTTAGAGCAGGAAGGCGTGCCTTATTTGGTTCAGGAAATTCCTGTGGAGGGTGGTATCGCTTACAGAATCACTAGCACTCCCTATGCCACTGCTGAAGAGGC
>SFMI01000105.1 GCA_004554425.1 Candidatus Saccharimonadota bacterium
ATGCTCCCATTGCCGTATCGTCATATTTTACACCTAGTGTGTCATCAATTCCTCGAGTTTGTTTTGTTGATACTCCAGGTGTAGATGCGGAAGCTTTGCATAAGGAACATTGCCAATTTACTCACCAAGCTTTGCAAGAAGAAGAGTATGATCGCATTATTTGTGTTATTGCTACAGATAAAGCTGGTACAGATGCTGGCAACCAGCACATACAATGGATTGCCAAGAATTTACCTAAAGATAAAGTTATTTTTGTACTTAACAAAATTGACAAATACAAAAAAGGTGAGGATAATCTCGCAGATAGCTTGCAAAAAATTAAGCAAGATCTGCTCAAGTTTGGCTTCAAAAACCCGACGATTTGTCCTATTTCAGCATATTTTTCTTATTTATTAAAGCTAAAAATGGCTGGCAAAACTTTATCAGAGGAAGATGCTGATGAGTATGATTTGCTTTCTAGAAGATTTTCTCGCTCTTTCTATGATGTGTCTGGCTATTATAAGAACGTGCGAGTTCAAGATACTGACAGCGAGTTTATCAAGTTAAGCAAACGTGCAGGTTTATATGGATTAGAAAAGATGCTTTATAAGTAAATTAGGTCTGGGGAAAGATGGGTGGCCAATGAAAACAAGGCTTGGTATAAACCTTGGACTTGGTTTGAAGAGAGCGGCCATAGCGAAAGCAGTTATACAACGGAAGAATTTGTCTCGGAAGAGAAGTTGGCCTCAGAATTTTTAGCTAATGCTGAGAAGAGCTTACAAGACAATATCACTTCCGCCTGCAAATATGCTACTAAACAAGCCAATAATTTATCTTCCGTTTATTGTGCGGAATTTAAGCGTCTTGACGATATTTTGAAGCAAAAATTGGACGTCCTTGAAGAGTACGCTTCAGATAAAACTGAAGCAGAAGAGCGCATTAAAGAAGCTGAAGAGCGTCTAGCTTGGCTCAATCAAATTAAAGATCGCGTCGCTTCCATACTTGAGATTTAATGTCAGCTATTTATTTAGTGTTGCGTTAAACTTTTAGCATTTTTTGTCTTGGCCTTTATTGTCAACCTACCCGCCTTACTCAGGCGGGTTAGGTTAACCGAAAGTTTTTGCGGTAAGTCATGAGTAAACAAAGTAAACAAAGTACGCCGTTGTATGGTGATAGTGCTTCACAGGGAGGCTCCATAACTGCTTCGTCTGCAGACGATAATTTTAATTTGCGTCCCCAAGAATGTGCCAGCTTTTGTAAGCAATGCTTGCAAAGTTTAAGTGCTACTGGTTATAAAACATCTTCTGCTAGCAAAAAATCTTTATACGATGATGCGTTTTCTAAGCGCAGAGCAGAAATATTCCTTGCTGAGGCTGAAAAATATGAATTAGAAGGCGATGATAATAAAGTTCGCCGCTATTCGCAAAGAGCTTTAGGCAGCGGTTGGGCCGAGCTAGATTCTCGGGTTAGGTCTTTACAAAATGCAAGAATAGAGCGTTTTTTATCTTCAGCTGAAAATCGTGGTCTTAGTCAGCCTAAAGATAAGGAGTACCAGTATTATTTAAAAGAAGCGCTGGCAGAAGGCACCGAGGCTCAGCCTAAAGTTGAAGCGATGCGCATGGCTAGGGCAACACAATATTTGCAAAAAGCATCTATTTGTAAACTCAATGGTGATACCAAGATCTATATTGCTTATATAGAAAAAGCTCTGAAAGAATATCTAGATTTTGAGCTATTATCGCTGCCTTTGTCCTTTAATATAAGCACTTACGAAATACGCAAATATAGAGCAAAAATTTATTTGGCTATAGCTTCCCAATGTGAGCTTGATGATGAAGAGCAGTACCAAACTAGCCTAAAGAAAGCCTTAGCTGATTGGAGTGTTGTACAGCCTGAAATTGATAAGATACGCAAAGCCAGGGCTGAGAAGCATTTAGCTGAAGCCACTAAATGCAGCTTGGCAGATGAAGATTTGTATCAAATCAGCTTAAGAAGAGCTTTAACTGAATGGGCTGACGTTCAGCCTAAGGTTGAAGCAATACGCAAAGCTAGGGCTGAGAAGCATTTGGCCGTGGCTGCTAAGTATACCCTTGCCGAGGAAAGCAAATATCAATATAGCTTAAGCAAAGCCTTAAATGAGTGGGCTGGCATAAAACCTGAAGTTGAAAAGTCACGTATAGCTAGAGCGGAACAATTCTTAGCTTTAGCTAAGGATTATGCTGAAAAAGGTGATAAGGCCAATTACGAAGCCAATTTGCAAAAAGCTTTAGATGAACGCGGCGATATTGGTCCTAAAGTAGAAAAAGCTAGAGCTGAGATGTATTTAGCTGTAGCTGCTAAATGCGCACTTAGTATTGATGAATTGTATCAAGGCTGCTTAAAGAAAGCTTTAGCTGAATGTGCTGAAGTTAAATCTAAAGTTGAGGAAATACGCAAAACTAGAGCTGAGAGACACTTGGCCGTGGCTTCTAAGTGTACCCTTGCCGAGGAGAACAAATATCAGAATAGTTTGGCTAAAGCTTTAGACGAGTGTGCCGAGGTAAAGCCTGCAGTTGAAGCTATTCGTAAAGCTCGCGCAGAGATGCATTTAGTTGCAGCCACTAAGTGCGCACTTGCTGACGAAAAACAGTATCAGAGTAGTTTAGGTAAAGCCTTAAGTGAATGGGCTGGAATTAAACCTGAAGTTGAAAAGTCACGTATAGCTAGAGCTGAGCAATTTTTGTCTTTAGCTAAGGGCTATGCTGAAAAAGGTGATAAGGCCAATTGCGAAGCCAACTTGCAAAAAGCTTTGGATGAACGCGGCAATATTGGGCCTAAAGTTGAACAGGCTCGAGCCGAAATGTATTTAGCCGTAGCTGCTAAATGCGCACTTAGTATTGATGAATTGTATCAAGGCTGCTTAAAGAAAGCTTTAGCTGAATGCGCCGAGGTAAAACCTGCGGTTGAGACCATACGCAAAGCCAGGGCAGAGATGCATTTAGCAGTAGCCTCTAAGTGTACCCTTGAAAATGAAAAGCAGTATCAGAATAGCTTAAGTAAAGCCTTAAGTGAATGGGTTGGCATTAAGCCTGAAGTTGAAAAGTCACGCCTAGCTAGAACTGAGCAATTCTTGTCTTGGGCTAAGGATTATGCTGAAAAAGGCGATAAGGCCAATTGCGAAGCCAACTTGCAAAAAGCTTTAGATGAGCGCGGCGATATTGGCCCTAAAGCTGAAAAAGCTAGGGCTGAGATGTATTTAGCCGTAGCTGCTAAATGCGCACTTTATAACGATGAGTTGTATCAAGGCTGCTTGAAGCAAGCTTTAGATGAATGTGCTGAGGTAAAGCCTGCGGTTGAGGCTATACGCAAAGCCAGAGCAGAGATGCATTTGGCAGTAGCCTCTAAGTGCACCCTGGTCGAGGAGAACAAATATCAGAGCAGCTTAGTCAAAGCTTTAGATGAGTGTGCCGAAGTTAAGGCTAAGGCTGAAGCTATACGTAAAACTCGCGCAGAGATGCATTTAGCAGTAGCTAATAAGTGCAGCCTTGTTGATGAAAAGCAGTATCAAAGTAGTTTAGGCAAAGCTTTAAGTGAATGGGCTGGAGTTCAGCCTCAAGTTGAAGCTATACGTAAAACTCGTGCAGAAATGCATTTAACTGTAGCTGCTAAATGTACGCTTATAGATGAATCACAGTATCAAAGCAGCTTAAGCAAAGCTTTAAGTGAATGTGCTGGTATTAAGCCCCAAGTTGAAGCAATTCGCAAAGCTAGAGCGGAAATGCATTTGGCAATAGCTGCCAAGTGTGCACTTGCCAATGAGGATAAGTATCAGAGTAGCTTAGAGAAATCTTTGAGCGAATGGCCCGGTGCACAGTCTAAGGTTGAGGCCATACGTAAAGACAGGGCCAGAATGTATTTGGCTGTAGCCACTAAATGCAGTCTTGCTGATGAAGATAAATACCAGAGCATTTTAAATAAGGCTTTAGAGGAGTGCGCTGGTGTAAAATTGGAGGCTGAAGCATTACGCAAAGCTCGTGCAGAGATGCACTTAGCAGTAGCTAGTAAGTGTAGCCTTGCCGATGAAGTACAGTATCAGAATAGCTTAGGCAAAGCTTTGAGCGAGTGTGCGAGCATAAAGCCTCAAGTTGAAGCTATACGTAAAAATAGAGCGGAAATGCATCTGGCCGTAGCTTCCAAGTGCAGCCTTGTTGATGAAGCACAATATCAGAGTAGCTTAGGCAAAGCTTTAAGCGAATGCGCTGGCGTTCAGCCTCAGGTTGATTCTATACGTAAAGCTAGGGCTGAGATGCATTTAGCAGCAGCTAGTAAGTGCAACCTGGCTGATGAGAAGCAGTATCAGAATAGTTTAGGTAAAGCCTTAAGTGAATGGGCTGGCATTAAACCTGAAGTTGAAAAGTCACGTATAGCTAGAACAGATAAATTCTTAGCTTTGGCTGAAGGCTATGCTGAAAAAGGTGATAAGGCCAATTGCGAAGCCAATTTGCAAAGAGCTTTAGATGAGCGTAGCCATATTGGCCCTAAAGTTGAGAAAGTTCGAGCTGAGATGTATTTAGCTGTAGCTGCTAAATGTGCGCTTGGTAATGATGAACTGTATCAAGGCTGTCTAAAGAAAGCTTTAGCTGAATGCGCCGAGGTAAAGCCTGCGGTTGAGGCCATACGCACAGCCAGGGCAGAGATGTACTTGGCAGTGGCTTCTAAGTGCAGTCTGGCTGACGAAGCCAAGTATCAGAGCAGCTTAAGCAAAGCTTTGAGTGAATGCGTTGGCGTTCAGCCTCAAGTTGAAGCTATACGTAAAGCTCGCGCAGAGATGTATTTGGGTGTAGCTTCTAAGTGTAGCCTTGTTGATGAAAAACAGTATCAAAGTAGTTTAGGTAAAGCCTTAGACGAGTGTGCTGATATTAAGCCTAAGGTTGAGGAAATACGCAAAACTAGAGCTGAGAGACATTTGGCCGTAGCTTCTAAGTGTACTCTTGATAATGAAGTACAGTATCAGAGCAGCTTAGGCAAAGCTTTGAGCGAATGTGCGAGCATAAAGCCTCAAGTTGAAGCTATACGTAAATCTCGTGCAGAAATGCATTTGGCGGCGGCTGCTAAGTGTACTCTTGATAATGAAGTACAGTATCAGAGCAGTTTAGGCAAGGCTTTAAGCGAATGTGCGGGCGTAAAGCCTCAAGTTGACGTCATACGTAAAGCTAGAGCAGAAATGCACTTAGCAACAGCTGCTAAGTGTGCACTTGCTAGTGAAAATAAGTATAAGAGCAGCCTAGAGAAATCTTTGAGCGAATGGCCCGGTGCACAGCCTAAAGTTGAGGCCATACGTAAAGATAGGGCCAGGATGTATTTGGCTGTAGCCGATAAATGCAGTCTTGCTGATGAAGATCAATACCAGAGCATTTTAAAGAAAGCTTTAGAGGAGTGCGCTGGTGTAAAATTTGAGACTGAGGCTATGCGTAAAGCTAGAGCTGAGCAGTTCTTGTCTTGGGCCAAGGATTATGCAGAAAAAGGCGATCAAGCTAATTGCGAAGCCAACTTGCAAAAAGCTTTAGATGAACGCGGCGATATTGGTCCTAAAGTTGAAAAGGCTCGAGCCGAAATGTACTTAGCTTTAGCTTCCAAGTGGAGTTTAGCTTACGACGGGCAATACCAGAGCTGCTTAAAGAAAGCTTTAGCTGAATGCGCCGAGGTAAAAACTCAAGTTGAAGCTATCCGTAAAGCTAGAGCAGAAATGCATTTGGCCGTAGCTTCTAAGTGTACACTTGATAATGAAGAGCTTTATCAGAGCAGCTTAAGCAAAGCTTTAGCTGGGTGCACCGAAGTTAAGTCTAAGATTGAGGCGATTCGTAAAGCTCGCGCAGATATGCATTTAATGGTGGCTTCCAAGTGCAGCCTTGTTGATGAAGCACAATATCAGAGCAGCTTAGGCAAAGCTTTAAGTGAGTGTGCTGACGTTCAGTCTCAGGTTGAGGCCATACGCAGAGCTCGTGCAGAAATGCATCTGGCAGTGGCTGCGAAGTGCACACTTGATAATGAGGCACAGTATCAGAGCAGCTTAAGTAAAGCTTTAAGTGAGTGCGCTGGCGTTCAGCCTCAAGTTGAAGCTATGCGCAAAGCTAGGGCAGAGATGCATTTGTGCCAATGAGAAACAGTATCAAAGCAGCTTAAGTAAAGCCTTAAGTGAATGGGCTGGCATAAAACCTGAAGTTGAAAAGTCACGCTTAGCTAGAGCGGAACAATTCTTGTCTTGGGCTAAGGGTTATGCTGAAAAAGGTGATAAAGCTAATTGCGAAGCCAACTTGCAAAGAGCTTTAGATGAGCGTGGCGATATTGGCCTTAAAGTTGAAAAAGTTCGAGCTGAGATGTATTTAGCTGTAGCTGCTAAATGCGCACTTAGTAATGATGAATTGTATCAAGACTGCTTAAAGAAAGCTTTAGCTGAATGTGTTGGAGTTAAGTCAGCAATTGAAGCTATACGCAAAGCTAGAGCCGAAGTTCATTTGGCCGTAGCTTCCAAGTGCAGCCTTGTTGATGAAGCACAATATCAGAGTAGCTTAAGCAAAGCTTTAAGCGAATGCGCTGGCGTTCAGCCTCAGGTTGATTCTATACGTAAAGCTAGGGCTGAGATGCATTTAGCAGTAGCCTCTAAGTGTACCCTTGCCGAGGAAACCAAGTATCAGAGCAGCTTAGTCAAAGCTTTAGCTGAATGCGCCGAAGTTAAGCCTAAGGTTGAGGCAATTCGTAGAGCTCGTGCAGAGATGTATTTAGCAGTAGCTTCTAAGTGCACACTTGTTGATGAAAAACAGTATCAGAACAGCTTAGGTAAAGCTTTAAGTGAGTGCGCTGAAGTTCAGCCTCAAGTTGAAGCCATACGTAAAGCTCGTGCAGAAATGCATTTGGCGGTAGCTAATAAGTGTACCCTGGCTGATGAGAAACAGTATCAGAGTAGTTTAGGTAAAGCCTTAAGTGAATGGGCTGGTATTAAACCTGAAGTTGAAAAGTCACGTTTAGCTAGAGCTGAGCAATTCTTGTCTTGGGCCAAGGGCTATGCTGAAAAAGGCTATCAAGCTAATTGCGAAGCCAACTTGCAAAAAGCTTTAGATGAACGCGGCGATATTGGGCCTAAAGTTGAAAAGGCTCGAGCCGAAATGTACTTAGCTTTAGCTTCCAAATGGAGCTTAGCTTATGATGAGCAATACCAAAGCTGCTTAAAGAAAGCTTTAGCTGAATGCGTCGAGGTAAAATCTGAAGTTGAGACCATACGCACAGCCAGGGCAGAGATGTACTTGGCAGTGGCTTCTAAGTGCAGTCTGGCTGACGAAGCGCAGTATCAAAGTAGTTTAGATAAAGCCTTAAGTGAATGCGCTGGAGTAAAAGCTCAAGTTGAAGCTATACGTAAAGATCGTGCAGAAATGCATTTAGCGGTAGCTGCTAAGTGTAGCCTTGCCGATGAAGTACAGTACCAGAATAGCTTAGGCAAAGCTTTGAGTGAGTGCGCTGGTGTTCAGCCTCAAGTTGAAGCCATACGTAAAGCTCGTGCAGAAATGCATCTGGCAGTGGCTGCGAAGTGCACACTTGATAATGAAGCACAGTATCAGAGCAGCTTAAGCAAAGCTTTAAGTGAGTGCGCGCTATGCGCAAAGCTAGGGCGGAGATGCATTTGACAGTAGCTGCTAAGTGCACACTTGATAATGAAGAACAGTATCAGAGCAGCTTGAGCAAAGCTTTAAGTGAGTGCGCTGGAGTTCAGCCTCAAATTGATTCAATACGTAGAACTCGTGCAGGAATGCATTTGGCTGTAGCTTCTAAGTGTGCACTTGCCAATGAGGATAAGTATCAGAGCAGCTTAGAGAAATCTTTGAGTGAATGGGCTGGTGCACAGTCTAAAGTTGAGGCTATACGTAAAGATAGAGCCAGAATGTA
>SFMI01000106.1 GCA_004554425.1 Candidatus Saccharimonadota bacterium
GTTGCCGCAATTGGGACAGCGCCAGACATATTTATGATCTTTATTTTCCACTACTTCAATTTCGCCATCAAAACCGCAATTTTGGCAATAATCGCTCTTGGTATTTAATTCGGCATACATAATGTTGTCGTAAATAAAGCGCATAAGTTCCAAAACGGCTTCGATATTATTTTGCAAGTCGGGCACTTCCACATAACTAATGGCACCGCCAACCGACAAAGCTTGGAACTGAGCTTCGACAGCCAATTTACTGAAAGCGTCAATAGGCTCGGTTACGTGGACGTGGTAGCTATTGGTAATGTAACTCTTGTCGGTAACGCCTTCAATAATACCAAAGCGCTGTTGCAAACAACGGGCAAATTTATAAGTAGTCGACTCCAAAGGCGTACCGTAAATACTGAAGGCAATATTAGTCTCTTCAGTCCATTTTTTGCAAGCTTTATTCATATATTTCATAATTTTTAAAGCTAAAGGCATAGCTTCGGGCGCAGTATGACTCTTACCGGTTAAGTAACGGATACATTCGCATAAACCAGTATAGCCCAAAGAAATGGTAGAATAACCGCCGTAAAGTAAAGAATCGATAACTTCGCCTTTTTTAAGTCTGGCCAAAGCTCCATCTTGCCAAAGAATAGGAGCAGCGTCGGAAAGGGTGCCTTTAAGACGATTGTGACGACACATTAGAGCTTTATAGCAAAGCTCTAGGCGCTCATCGAAAATTTGCCAGAATTTGTCCATGTCTTTTTGACTAGAAAGGGCAATATCGACAAGATTTAAAGTGACTACGCCTTGGTTGAAGCGACCGTAATATTTATACTGTCCACACTTATCACGCCAAGGAGAAAGAGCCGAACGGCATCCCATAACAGGGAAGCAACAGCCTTCTTTAAGTTCTTTCATCTTCTTTTCACTAATATAGTCAGGCACCAAACGTCTAGCAGTACACTGAGCGGCCAGCTTAGTTAAGTACCAATAGGGAGTATCTTCGCTAATATTGTCATCTTCAAGTACGTAAATAAGCTTAGGAAAAGCCGGCGTAACGTAGACGCCTTGGCAATTCTTGACGCCAATGTAGCGTTGCTTGAGCACTTCTTCAATGATCATAGTCAAATCGTGCTTTTCGTTTTCGTTGGTCGCTTCATTTAAGTACATGAAGATGGTCACAAAAGGAGCTTGGCCATTAGTGGTAAGCAAGGTAACGATCTGGTATTGAATAGTTTGCACTCCGCGGGCAATTTCGCGACGCAATCTAGTTTCGGTGAGCTTGGCTAAGTCGTCAGCATTGATAGTTTCGCCAATAGAGTCAAATTCTTCTTGAAGTTCACGCCTGAGACGCTGGCGAGAAATTTCTACAAAGGGAGCTAAGTGAGTAAGGGAAATACTCTGGCCGCCGTATTGGTTGCTAGCTACTTGAGCGATAATCTGGGTAGCGATATTGCAAGCGGTAGAGAAACTGTGCGGCTTTTCGATCATGGTGCCGGAAATAACCGTGCCATTTTGCAACATGTCTTCCAAGTTGATTAAGCAACAATTGTGCATGTGCTGGGCAAAGTAATCCAGATCGTGGAAGTGGATGATACCTTTGCGGTGAGCTTCTACTACGTCTTGGGGCAAAAGCAAGCGGCAGGAAATATCTTTGGAAACTTCGCCGGCCATATAGTCGCGCTGGACACTATTGATGGTAGGGTTCTTGTTGGCGTTTTCTTCTTTAGCTTCTTCGCTGCTGCATTCGATAAGGCTGATAATGCGATTATCGGTAGTGTTAGCTTGACGCAATAAACTGCGCTTGTAGCGGTAAGTAATGTAGTTTTTGGCAACTTCAAAAGCGCCGACACGCATAATTTGCGTTTCTACTAAGTCTTGTATTTCCTCGACGGTGAGAGAACGAGCCAACTTTTCGCAAGCGTCGGTAATATGGGAGCCAATATCGTCAATCTGTTGCTGGCTGAGCTTATCTTTGTCTTCGACAGTATTATTTGCTTTAGTAATGGCAGCCGTAATTTTGGAAACGTCGAAAGGCTGTTCTTCGCCGCTGCGCTTGATGATATTCATGGCTTTTTCCCTCTGGTATAGTTTGCCCCACCCAGTTTGCAGCGGGAAACTGCTCTGTACGATATACAGCTGGTGAATAAGAGAAAAAAAGTAGCAATTTGCGATAGCATAAAGCTAACCGCCACAATGGCAAGCAAAGCCAAAAGCATTTTGCTTTGCTGGCGCTTCTCTTTGTTCACCGGCCAAAAAGAGCAGACAGCTCTGCGCCGTCTTCTGACTTCCGAATATCATCTATCTGAACAGCCTTCCCACTCTAAAGCAGTGACTATACAGGATATAGCTTTCGGTTACAGCAGCCGGACTGCGACGGATTTGCACCGTCTTCCGCTGCACAGAGCTGATATAAATTTTAGTGCAGAAGTGCCACCACACTTTGCGCCGAAGCAAACGGGCCACAGAACTGCTCGAGAAGGTTAGCACAGGTACACCGCCTGGCGCAAGACGACCTGTTGTAGTCAAGGGGCAACATATAGTCTTGACACGCAAAATAACAGGGATGTTAAGCGTAGAATATATTTATAATATTATGTATCTTGTAAAAGAGCATGATCGCCAAATATTGTGGTTTAGAGTTTAGTTACACGGGCGTCCGGATCGTTGCGCCAGGGGGAATTGGCTTTGAAGTAGTCCATAAATATTTCCTGAGCTGAGCCCATGGGCTTTTTCTCGCAATTGTCAAACATTTTCTTGTCGGAAAGAGAAACGGAAGTAGCTAAGTCATACATCTTATTAGGGTCAAATTTGGAGCCGTCGTCCATAGTGATAGAAGTTATGCGCTCGCCTTCGGGCTTAGATAAGTCGTAAGTATAGGAAAAGCCGGATGGGGAAGCTGGCACTATACGACCGGCCACGCGTTTTTCCAAGGCTTCCTTAAGCAAAGAGCCGGGCAATTTCATGAGCACGGCGTCATCTTCAGTATGGGGCAAAGCGTTGAATAAGTCTTCGTAGGTTACGGTGCCGGCTTCCACGTTGGCACGTAAGTTGCGGCCATTTACCAAGCCAATGGTAGCGCCCATAGCTTGGCGTAAAGAGTCGGCGTGAATTTGATCCAGCTTAGCGCATTCGCTGTGAGAGTAGGTCAGCGTCTCTAAGGCTTGGCCCATAGGTTGGTGGGCCAATTCGTTGCTAGAATTGACGTATTTTTCCACAATTTGCGCTACATCAGGATCGGGCTCTATAGTTGTACTGTCAACTTTAATAAGCTCAGCTTGAGCGCTACTTATTTGGCGGGTAGTCATATCGAAATCGAGATCGACTTCGCCCACGAATTGGCCTTTGTAGCCGCTTTGCACAATTAAAGTAGAGCCGACGTATTCGCCTTCGGGCAATTCAGTGTGAGTATGGCCGCCTACAATAACGTCAAGTTCGGGGCAAGCTTTAGCCAAAAGGCGATCTTGCTCTACGCCAATATGGGAAAGAGCGATAACCACTTCGGCGCCGTCTTTTTTCATTTGGGGAATATATTGCCGGGCTGTTTCGATAGGATCTTTATATTGCAAGCCTTCGATTTTGTCGTCGGTAGTAAAATTGGACACATCAGTGCTTAAACCAAGAATGCCGACTTTGACGCCATTTACTTCGCGAATAACATAAGGCTGAGCAAATTCGTGGCCTTCAGCTTGCTCTAAATTGGCGCAAACGATAGGGGCGTTTACTTGGCCTAACATAGAGCGCATAGTAGGCTGGCCCCAGGCAAAATCGTGGTTGCCAGGCTCAATAGCGTCGCAACCCATTTGGGCCAAGCTTTCGCTGACGATACTACCTTTACTTAAATAGGAAACCATAGTACCTTCGGCAATGTCGCCGGCATTAAGTAGCAATGAGCCTTCAGGCACTTCAGCTTTCTCGCGTTTAACTACGGCAGCTACTTGAGCTAAACCGCCGCGCCCTTCTTCAGGAAGAGCAGCGCCGTGCAAATCGTTTAAGTGTAAAATACGCAAGCGGCGTATATCTTGGCTTGGCTCGGCGTTTCCTATACCGTTGGTGCTGTCGGCGTTAGCTTTAGCGCTAAGCTGACAACTGTCTTGCGCTATAGTCTGATTGTCGGCACTATTTGCGCCAGCATTAGCGTTACTCAAATTAGCGCTAACTGAACTTGCCCCGACCATGTTGCTCGGCATAGTAGTTAAAGAAGTATAGGAAAAGCCGTTTATTTGCATTTTTATGTCCAATTTTTAATAAAGTTTTAGCCTGGATATATTATCGTAAATATCTTGCAAAAGAAACGGCTAAAATGTAAAAAAGCCGCTAACTATTAAAATAGATAGCGGCCAAGTAAGTTTGGGGCAGCTGTAAAGCTGTAATGCAGCGGCGGTTTGCTTTTGCACAATAGGAGCAATGTGCAAGGTATTGCCGTGTTCTTCGATAATATCGATTAGATCGGCGGTTTTCATTAGTACGGTAGCGGTATTGTCATTGGGGTGGACGCCAATTAAGCCAGGCTCGGCTAGAAAATCGCGGTCGAGAAAGACGGTTACTTTACATTGCGTGTCATTGAGTATACCTAAAGGCGTAACTGAGCCAGGCGTAAGGTCGAGCAAGCTTTTTAAGTCGGCTGCGGAAGCAAAACTAAGCCTACGAGTGCAGCTGTTTTTGCTAAATTCGGTCAAATTGACGTGTTTATTACCTTTAACGACTATTAGATAATAGTTTTGCTTCTTATCGTCGCGCACAAATAAGTTTTTGGCGTCGCTTTCAGGGAAAGGAATGCCAGCTTCATCTAGTTCGTCCATGCTAAAGACAGCTTTATGCTCGGCAATTTCGTGCCAGAGGTGTTTTTGCTGCAAATAGTTGTATATGTCTTGTTTATTCATAGCGGCTATAATAGCGCAAAATATAAAGAAAAGGCAGTCCTTAAAGAGAGGAATTGAGGATAGAGAACGAAACTAAAAGGCGTTCAGTTCAAGCGGCAGCTTAAAGTTTGATACTTCGGCGTTAATTTGTTGAAATAGCAAATTTAAGTCGGCAGCAAAATACGAACAAAATGGGGACAGGGGATCCTCAATTAAAACAAAGGATGATACTAGCAATGGCTATAGAGCGGCTTAGGTAAGGGGTAATAAGTTAAAAATGCTGTAACAATTGTTTTTTTCTTGTCCAAAACGGAAGGAAACTCAACATTATAAAACGTACTATATGACGCGCATATGCTATTTAATAAGGCTAAAGCCTACTAAATGGTGTGTTTATGGGATAAATAGATTTTATCTTATAAAAAATTAGCAGAAGCGTTTATTGTTTTAATTGAGGGCTAGGTTAATTGTATAATGGCTAAAGTTTTGAAGTTCGGCTTAATGTTAGATGATTGCAATGTGAGAAGCCTTGAGGGATTGCAAGAACATTTTGTCATTGAAGATGTGCTGAAATACTTTGAAGACGGCACTTTGTCACGTTGGCTTAAGGTTTGGGGCTATAAGGAACAGCTGGCAGCAGTTGAAGCTATAGAGAAAACGCTAGATAAAAAAGACATTGTCTTGCAACTGGCTAACATTTTTGGCATAGAAGACGTAGATGCTGCCGATATTGAAAAGGCGTTAAGTGTGTTTAGCTATTTAGACAAAAAGCAAAAATTTCAAGTAACGGTACAAGAAAACGCTTTATTCAAAAAGCAAGCCGTTGAAGAGTATCTTGCTGGCTATGAAGCTTTGATTCAAGATATGATAAATAAAGTTAAAGTCCACAATAAAGTCTCCAAAAAAAAAGATGGTATTTATGATATAGAATTTAATGTTAATGCATTTAGGGAAGATGTGCGGGAAGATGTGCGGAAACTAGAACAAGACTACTTGCCGCTTGTTAAGTTAAGCTTTAGTGAATTGTGTTTTCGTTTTCGAGAAAAATTTCTTGTTTTTGAAACTTTTGAAGCCTTTAATCATATTATTCTTGTTTTGTCGGAAAGTAAGATATTAGAAAAACTGTTTGAAAAGTCTCTATGTTCAGAAGTAAGGGAAATGCCCTCTGAAGCCAGAGATTTTGTCAGAGATTTTGTCAGAGATCGTCAGCAACGACATGAAGAGAGCAATAGAGGTGGAGGCATGTTTGGGACAGG
>SFMI01000107.1 GCA_004554425.1 Candidatus Saccharimonadota bacterium
CATTACTGCTAACAGTCTTTGTTCCGTTCTTATAAGAAGCAGTTACAGCAACTTTAATTGGCTCAGTTATAGAGTTTTGCTTAAATTGCAAAATTCCATCTTTAGAAACTGACACTTCGCTATCAGGTATGGCTTTCTCATTGAAATCAGTAACCTTGAACTCGAACATATCAAAATTGTTCGTGATATTAATGTTAGGAATCTGTCCTTCACCACTGCTCCATTCTATATCACGTATTTGCAGTGGCAGATTTCTAACTGCTGAGGCCAACGTGCGCAGACTTTTGCCTTCAAAAAGTTTCACTTTTTTTTGGCCAAGCGAGTAATCTACAGCTTCTGTATCACCTTGAGCTGGAATATTGTCAGGAACCAGGACAATGTTGCTGTTAACATTGTACATATATTCTTCGGTTGATGTTAAGCTAAAACCGGCAATAGTACGGTCAGTTACGTATACCTTGGTGTTCTGGGTATACCCGGAAACGCTAGCTCTGTCTAATTTGACTCTTATGGTAGCGCCATCCGCTGGGGTATAAGCAACGCCCTTGTATCTTCCGGGAGTAGGATACTCGCCAACTTTGACTTCTTCAGGCTGAATGTAGTCTTTAATGTCTTTGTAGTTGTCAATATCAACCAAACCGATAATGTTGGCAGTAGTAGTGCCGTCAGTTACGTTGTAAGCCAAGGTTGTGAAAGCGTCAGCTTGGGTGGCCTTTGGATCTTTTTTGGCAAGTTCTTCGTCGTACTTCTTAATAAACTCAGGAGAAGCGGTTAAGCTATACTGAGCATCTTTTTCAGAGAAGAAGTTGCCGTCGGTGATAGTGCCGCTGAATTTTTTGCCACTCTTATCTGTGTTCCAAGTAACGTCGTTGATATCGGAACCGAAGCCGACCACGTGTCCGTCTTTGTCATAATAAATGGCAGTGACGGTGACATTAGTCATATTCTGGAAGACAGTGCTGGGCACACCTAATACTACATAGCACTTGTCGTTCTTAGTAGCGGAAGTGGGAGTTTTGTCAGCGGTAGTGTCGTCGGAGGTTGTATTTTCTTCGGCTAAAGCGGCGTTGGCTTTAGTAGTAGTGCCAGTGTAATTTATCTTCTGGACAGTGTCTTTGCTAGCTAACTGTTTACCGCTTTCAGTATCGGTAATCAGCCAACGTAAGGATTCGACCTTGCTGCTTCTAAGGGCCGCTTCGGTGTCTGCGTCGTAATTGACGGTAATTGCGTTAGCAATTTTGTCAGGATTTAAGGGGTTTACTGCAGTAGAATCGCCGCTGTCACCACAGCCTGTGGCAAAAATAGCAGCGCTCAGAGTTACGGTAGCAGCGATGGTTGCGAAACCAAAAATGTTTTTTCTTACGTAAGACATTTAATTAACGAATCTCCTATTATAAAAGAGAAGTGATCACAAAAACCGTACTCCAAGCCTATTGCCCGAACTGTATCTTTTTGATACAATCGGGCATAGGAAAGGAACCCTCCTTTTCTCTAGAATTCGGGGTGTGGGTAAGTCGCCAAACTGCTACTGCCCCGGATTCTGTAAACACAAGTTGGGGTTTCAGAGGTTTTTTTTGTGAAGTCCAGAGAGCTTCAAACCTTCTCGCAAAAGGTTGGCGCTTTCTGTAGATGACGCTCATAAGAAAAGCCTGGAAACAATGCTAGGGGTCGGCACACAAGAACACGAAAGCACGACCTCTTGCTTGAGTTATGCCTTTTTATGAAATATCACCGTAGAAGCATTTTATCTCATCTTTGCGGCCTTGTCTATAGGATCTGCTAGACATGGCCGCCTGTTGTTTTTTTGATAAAATAAAACTTAGTGTAATAACAGAAAACCTAATTTTGTGGTTTTTTCTTTTTTATTAAATCTAACTTATTGATAAAACAATCTTCTCCCCATTTGTTACATTTTTTTGCGTTTTCACTTAATAGGTGCAATATATACGCATAATATGCTTCTCTTTATGTATTTTTAGTAATAATTATTTAATTTGTCTATAATCTTTTAAATATAATGTGGTAGCAAATTGGATTCAGCCTGGTTATGTAAGAGGAGAAGAGTGGCGCAGGTGTGAAAAAACGTAAGTTAAAGCAAATACAAAAACTAATCGCGGTGAGGTTCGTTCTTTAACCTTGTTGATTTACATTGTCTGGCTGGCAGCCACTTCGCTGGCCCTTTTCTACTCTTGGTGGTCTTATAACTTATTGCGCAAACGTGACGCCTACCAGCACAGCCTTTTGGCTTTGCAAGAAGCGCCCCTTATTACTGATGATTTTGCCAGTCAGGCTCAATTACTATGCCAGGCTTGCTTAGATGAAATTGATGCTGATGGCTGTACGCTTTATTTGCAACCAGGTCACGAAGAGACTGGTTTCCGTTTGGCAGCTAAAGCTGGCAGTACCGCTGAAGAAACTGGTCCTGGCATGGTAAAAGATTTGCTTAAGCAAGCCTGGGACAGTGGGGAAATGGCTGAATCTAGAGCTTCGGGGCGCTGGATGGTAGCTGTGCCTGTATGGCATGGTCATTCTGGCGGCGGCGTTATGATTGCCGTTTGGGATAGGCTCAATAAGCCGGGAGAAACGGAACGCAGCCTTATGAAAGCCGCCGCTTCGGTTGCCTCTTTAATGGCGCCCCGTTTTGTACGTGAAGAGGCGCTGACTAAAGCTCATGAAGAGATACAAGTACTTAAAGGCGAAATTGCTCAGGAAAGCCATTTAGCTGGCGTAGGTCGTTTGGCTGCCGGCGTGGCTCACGAATTGAGTCAACCTCTGAGCGCAGTTTTAACTATGGTGAGCAGCTTGTCGCGCACTTCACAAGATCCTGTCAATTCCCGCCGTTTGCACATTATTCAAGATGCTGTGCAAAAGTGTAAGGGCATTATCGAGAAGCTTTTAGTCTACTCCCGCACTTCCATAGAAAATGAAAATAAGGTCAGCTTCTCGCAATTTGTACGCGCTTCTACCGACATAAATCAAGTTGTGGCTGACAGCTTGGAACTCTTGCGTGACGACTTTAGTGAAAATAAAATTGCTGCCCAAGTAAAATATGCCGAATTGCCACAAGTACGAGCCAACTCAACCCAATGGTCGCAAGCTTTTGCCAATATTTTGGCTTTTCTGCGTGATTTAATCAAAATAGAGCAAACGCCCAATCCTTTTGTAAGAGTTAGTACTAGCTATAAGGATCATCAAGTACAAGTCGAGTTTGTTACTAATAGTACGCTCATTTCCAAAGAAGAATTGCCTCGCTTGTTCGAGCCTTTCTTTGCCAATTCGCACCCTGGCCTGAGCAGTTGCTTCGGTTTGGGACTGGTGCGCGAAGTTGTGCGCAAACACAATGGTACTATCGAAGCTAAAGCGGCTCCGGCTGTAGGTATGGTTATACTAATTAGAGTTCCTGTTGAAGAAGTGGGGTAGGATGGTGGCTGAAAAAGATCTTACAAATGATAAAAAAGCCTCCCAACAGCCGGAATTCAAAATGGCTGCTGGACCTATGGCTTTGCCAACTTCTGGATTTATTAAAGAAATCGAAAATGAACCTGCCTCTGCTGTTGAAAAAGGCAAAGTCTTACAAGGGCGCTATAAAGTGGTGGGCCTTTTGGGCAAAGGTGGCTTCGGAGCCGTCTATAAAGTGACCGATTTGCGCTTGCCGGGCAAATTTTGGGCTCTTAAAGAACTTCATTTCCGCGATAAGTCTCAATTGGCCGAAGCCAAACGCAGCTTTGAGCGCGAAGCGCGTTTGCTTTCTACTTTAATCCACCGCAGCTTGCCAGTTATAGTCGACTTCTTTTCGGAAGGCGACTCGACGTTCTTGCTCATGGAAGAAATTGAGGGCTGTACTTTGGCTCAACTGGTGGAAGAAAACGGGCCGCCAGGTGAAGTAGATGCTTTGCGCTGGGCTTTAGAAATAGCTCGCGTTTTGGAATATTTACACAGTCAAGAGCCGTCGGTTATCTTCCGCGATCTTAAGCCGGAAAATGTCATGGTCAGTTCCGATGGTCATATAAAGTTAATCGATTTCGGTTTGGCTCGTTTTTTCGATCCTACTAAGAAGCGCGATACTTCTGCTGTTGGTTCGGTCGGTTATGCTCCGCCTGAAGTGTGGGAAGATTCCAGCCAGACTGATGCTCGCAGCGATATCTATTCTTTCGGCGCTACTTTATATTTCGTCCTGACTGGAAAAGCGCCCTCGCCAGTGTATGGCCGCCACCAGTTAGCTCCTTATTGTCCGAAATTAAATCCCGATTTCGCTAAATTGGTCTTGCGCTGTATGCAAGTCAATCCTGAAGATCGCTACCAAAATATGGAACAAGTGATTAGAGACTTAATTTCCATTCTTTCCTCGGTAGCGGCTGACGATCCCATACTTAAAGACGAATTGCGGGCTGAATCTTTCCGTCGGGTTGCAGCTCAAAGTATCAAAAGGCCGCGCCATGTGGTTGTAGCTAATGCCAGTTCTAAAGGAGAACGTACTCTAAAAGCACCGCGAGCGGCTACTACTTCTAAACTGGCTCCTGTACTTATTTTAGTTTGCAGTTTGCTATTTATTTGGGGCGCTTGGGGTGGTTTCTACCACTTAAAAAATAGTCAGGGCTGGGAATTTGATATTCCTTACGAATTGGTTAACCCAGATAAAGAGACGGCTCGTCTCTATATCAACCAACAAAATTGGCCTAAAGCTATGGCGTGCCTATCTCAAGCCATTACTCGTCATCCTAGCGACGCTGAAGCGCATATCATGATGGAAAATGTCAATGTGCATTTAAGTGGCAAGCCTTACTTTAGAGTACCAGCTTTTATGACGCTTTCAGGCAGTGATGCTCCCGAAGCTTATCGTTTACTTTACGGTATTGCTATGGCTCAGCGCGATTTTAATAAAAATGGCGGCGCCAAAGACGGACGCTTGGCTATTGTCGATATTTACGACGATCGCTCCAATATGGAAACTGCAGCTGGTATTTGTGGTAGTATCAATAATGATCAAGAGTATTTAGGAGTAATTGGACCTTTTAGCTCGCAGTTTTCTTTGGCATTGGCTCCTTTGTTTAACTCTGCTCAGTTGCCCATACTTACGCCAGTTGTTTCTGCTCCTGGTATTTGGGAGCAAGGGCGTTGTATCTTCACGGCTAGCGATACCAATGCGGCCCGCTGTGCTGTTATTGCTCGCTATTTGTTACAAAATGGCTACCGCAAAGTGGGCATTGTTGTCGATAGAGATAGCGTGCTTTCGGCTAATGTGGCAGAATATTTCCGCAGCAGTTTCAAAGCTATGGGCGGTGAAATCGGCTCAGAAACTAAGTTCACTGGAGTAAAATTCGCTAAAGTTATCGATAAGCTGGAACAAGATGGCGTAGATTGTGTCTTCTTTTCTGACCATCGCGGTACGCCTCTGGCTCTTTTTGCTAAAGAATTACGCTCTCGCGGTTTAAAAATGCCTATCGCCGGTCAGGTGGCTCCTTTTACCAAAGATCTAATTACCGTAGGCGGAAACGCTGTAGAGGGCTTGATCCTTTCTGGCTACTTCCATAGCGACAGTCCAGAGCCAGCTACCAAACTTTATTCCGAGCGTTTCCGCAGCCTCTTTGGCGGAATTTCACCATCTCACTTAGATGCCAGTGCTTATGATGCAGCCAATATTATTTTTAGCGCTTATAAGCATGGTGTGAAGAATCGCCAAGAAATGTGCGCTTATTTGCACTCTATTGGCGCTGATCCCAAAGAAAAAGGGGTGCGTCCGTGTTGGCAAGGAGCTACTGGCACTTTCTCTCTGGCACGCAAACTGGATATTCGCGATATTTACTTAATTAAGATCCACAAGGGAAAATACAACTTAATTAAATTGTATCGTCGTGGCCAAAAAGAAGATCCTAAGGCTATCCCTGCAAGTAATACGTCTGATTGGCTGCCTATGCGCACGCCTGCTGCTGCAGCCGATTGATAGAACGATTGTTAGTGCAAAGTAAAAATGCAGTCTCACTTTTCTTGTGAGGCTGCATTTTTATAAGATACCCAGCCAGAAAACCCACGGTCTTTAGACCGTGGGATGAATGGCGTCAACTTTGGATGAAATTGCAGCCTTACTGT
>SFMI01000010.1 GCA_004554425.1 Candidatus Saccharimonadota bacterium
TTATTGTTAGATAAAATTGTGCACGACAAAATTATCCAGCCCAAGTTGCAAACTTGGCTAAAAGATACGCTTATCCAATGCCAAACAGGCCAAGACAGACTAGCGTCACCTTTGTTATCTACAGGAGCTGTTATAGGCCACAAAACTGGTACTGGAGACAAAAATAAGCGAGGGCAAATTATCGGCGTTAACGATATTGGTTTTGTTATTTTATCTAATGATGGCGAGCAAATTTCCTACACTTTAGCTGTATTTATAAAAAATTCGCAAGATACGCCAGAAAGAAATGCCCAACTTATGGCCACAATTTCCGAGCTAACTTACCACTATTTTAATAAAAAATAAAAATAAGGAAAGCTAGCTCATCTTCTCATTGCTCATCAATATTTACAAGCTAAGCTGTAGCCTTTTGCTTTTTCTGACGTCTTTCATAAAACCAAGCGGCTGTCCAGTGTATACAAAATATTTGTATACCCAAAAGCAAAGCTTGCTCGGGCATAGTAAAAGCGGTCACAAAGCCGTCGCCGCCCAAACGCACAGGATTTAAACCAGAGAATAAGCCCAAAATAGGCAAAATGCCGGCCCACTTGGGCTCACAATCTAAAAGACGAGCCAACAGCCAACCTAAGCAAGGGAAAGCGAGTACACTACTTCCCAAAGCTAAATAAAACCAATGCATATGGGGAGCGATTAAATTAAGTATATCGATAAAAAGCTGATCACCAGTAATGCCAGAGCTCAAAATCTTGGCATATTGAGAGGCCAGGCCTTTATTCATACAAACTAAATACTGAGCATCAATACCACCTAGGAAAGCCCAAAGCAAGTAAACGCTAAAGACCATGATTAATCCTACCTGAGCATAGGCGGCTAAGCGTCCTATAAGGCTGGGCGCTTTACTTTTGTTTTGGTTTTGTTCAGTACTCATATCATCTCCAAGGCAATATTGAAAGCTTGCAAAGCCTTCTGACGCAAAGTAGCGGCATTTTGGCCTATCTTCTTTCCAATTTCTTCTCTATGCTGCCAAGTTTGGCGCAAATTTTCACTTAAATCATCAGCGCTCAATTTTTCCAGAGGCAAGCAAGGAGCTTCACATAATTGGCAAATGCGGCTTACTTTGGGATCGTAAGCAATACCCAAAATAGGCTTAGCCGAAGAAGAGGCCAAAATGATAGCGTGTAAGCGCATGGCTACTACCATTTCAATAGGCTTAGCAGCCAGTAGAGAAACCATCTCGGAAACATTAAGCTGAGGGGCCATAGTGCAAGGATACTTTATTAAAGAAGTAAATCGGCGGGAAATTCCCTCATCGTACCAATATTGCAAAGGCAAGACCAATAAATGTGGCCTCTCTTCATCTGAGAACTCGGAAAGCCATTTATTAAAAGCTTCAGCTTTTGAGGCTAACTCCAAATCGAACCAAGAGCGCAAAGCCACTACAACTATAGGGGCCTTTACAGAGGCTAAATTACACTTTTCTAGCGCTTCGAGCGATTTTTGCTCGCTCTGAGCTTGCAAAAGAAAAGCGGGATCGGCAGTAAGCACAGCTTCAACGCTGGGAGCGAACTTTTTAAATTCTTGCAATGACTCTTCGTCACGAAAAGAAGCCTTGTTGGCAAAAGGCAAAAGCTGTTTGGCTAGTAACTTACCTAAGTCTGTACGAATAGGGCCGAATCCTTGACTAAAAATAAAGCTAGGCTTATTGAGAATGGCTGCCATAGTCAAAATAGCGCCATAGTACATTACACTGCCAATACCAGTCGAGTCTTGAAAAAGGCCACCACCGCCGGAAATAAGCAAATCGCATTCGGAAATAGCTTTGTAAATTTGCCAAATAGACTTGCGCTTATAGGCTTTTAAGTGCAACTCTTCAGCTCTAGCTTTATTGTCGATTAAGGCACTAAGTTCCAAGCTCGGCTCGAGCTTGCGCAATTGAGTACATTCGGCCTCTAAAATGGCTTCGTCACCAACATTGTCAAAGCCGAAATAGCCAGATAATAAAATACGCTTGCCCATACTTATTTAGCCCCGTTCTCTTCAGCCTTGCGCTCGATCAGCTCATTTTGCCCAGAAACAACCATAGACTCAGTTTTACTAGAAGCAGGCATATCACAACTCGGTTGCACCAGTAATTTTGTATAAGGCACGAGCAAGTTCTTTAAACCGTAGCAAATGAGAGCAAGCATTACACCTATAGCGCAACCTAAAACAACTCCATTGGTAGTACGTTGTAAAGAAACTAAAATAGGAGTATGGATGTGGCCATAGGTATCGGAAAGAGAAGCCATACCAACAGCACTAGCTAAAACAGCCAAAGGCACGCAACTGCGCCAACGCAAGAATACCAACGTAGGCAGCAATACTAAAGCAGGGTTGCCTAAAATAAACTCTTTGAAACGCGGACGCACTCCCAAAGTACCATCAAGCCAACGCCTAAAAGCGCGTTCCGATTCGCTAACCACTAAGTCTCCGCCACTGTTGCCAGTACGAATTAAATAGAAAGCGGCCACAATAGCAAAAACAAAGAAGAGCACGACGAAACTATCCAAACCGCCGTTGCGCCCTTGCTGTACTAGCCAAATAACAAAGATGACCAGAGGGACTAATAAACTATGTAATTTTACGCCACGGAACACATCTAAACTGAGCATGTAGTTTAAATCGCTCAGTAAAGCGCCAGTCAACAGACCGCCATACAAGGTTAAGCTGACTGAAACGGCCATTACGATTAAACCATCGACTATAGCATTCCAAATACTGGAGCTATTCTGCGCTTGTTCCCAAAAAGGCACTAAAATTACGTACGCTAAAATAGGCATAATTGTTACTGCCGCTAAAGCCAGTAAAATACGCACCCAATGGCATCCCAAACCACTAAGGCAACTTAACGCAGTAATAAAGACAACTAAAAGTAACAGAGCAATCGCACTGCGACGCCCCCAAAAACGCTGGCAGAAAGTATTCTCACGACAAAGTAAATTAACTAATAAAATGAAACACAGAGCTATGCTGGCACTAATCGCTGTTATAGCTAAACTCCATAAAGTAAAACCAGTCTTAACTAAATTGTCAGAAATACTGTAAGTACTAGCTTGTCCTTTAAACAAGGGAGCCAAGCTCTTTTGGATACCGCTCATAAAAGCGGAATTGACTTCTTCTAAAGAGAGCTTCTCGACACCATCGAGATAAGGACGACAGTAAATTAAACGAATACCGCGTTCTCTAACACCCAAGCTGTACATAGAAATAACGGTATCGGGATCGAGTTTGGCCTGATGGGAAGGAGAAATAGCCATTACTCGGACTACACGTTCAGGACAAAGCTTAGCTAAAGTGACAATACCCTTTTGCTGAGCTTTGGGAGCCAATTCAATAACGCCAAGCTTCAAATTGGCTTGTTCTAAAAGTTTGGCAGTAGTCTCCAAATTTTTGGGATAGCCATATACTTCATTGCGCAGACCACCAAAAATCAAGCCCTCGATTTGCCCTTGTTTGGCCAACTGAGCATATGTTTTGAAAATATTTGTCAGGCTAGCTTCATCCAATTTGGGACTATTCCAAGGGCGCAACCACACTTTAAAAGCGTATTTGTCGTGCAATTCTCTAACAGTATCATAGGGAATGCCCAACCCCAAAGTGGGCAAATCGCGGATATCACAAGCCAGCTCAACTACTTTACCTTTGTTATCCGGGACAAGGCGAACTCTGTCTGAGCCTAAGCTATAAGCAGCTCCTTGTTTAATTTTAGCGGCTGTAGCGTTATCCTTAGCCACATAGTAGGCGCACATAGGATCGAGCTTAATAGCGCTATCTACTCTTTTTTGAGATTGTAAGTCGGTCATCTCAAAGTAGTTGGCCGCTCTAGCTAGACCACGTAAAGCCAAAGAGTCGCGGCTACTTTCTTCTACAGCTATAGCCGTAACACCACTAGCTTTACACCAAGCTAAAACTGTCTCTAACGAAGTACCGCTGCGTCTAGCGTAATCATTTAATGCCGCATAATCAAAAAGAACTTCAGCGGAATTATTGCGCTGTTCGCTGTTTACTCTGCTGACAATAAGTGGCAGAGCCGCCAACAACCCCAAAACGACGATTAAAACAATAGAAAAACCAAAAGATGTATTTTTTTTCATCGCTTGCTCTTCAAACAATCTAAAGCTGCTTGCTGAGCTAAATGCCTAGCTTCAGCTTCTATATATTCTCTATAATCGCTATTTATTTGCTGTTCATTTATCTGATAAAAGCGCTGGCTGAGTTTGCCTACAGTATAAGTGCCGCTCCAAGCTATCGCAGCCTTGGCTACAGCTCCCAAAGCAGGTATAAAACCAACAGCTTCACGAGCTAGAATGCGCCACCCCCAGGCACCTCCTACAACTGGCAGCAATTCACCTATGCGAGCAAAGAAATCGATAGGACGACCGTAAATAGCCCCGATAAGTAAAGCTAGGCGAAGTTGCTTGGCTGTAATGTATATTGTTTCTCCTGAAACAGCAAATAGCCCTAAAAATGCGCCTACGAAAGGCAAAGAAGTAGTCAAACCGGAAGCAGCCGCCGCCGCAGCTGAATCTTTGGCTGCTCTACCAATTAGCAATGATACTATGTTGTCGCGCAGCAAACTATAATCACGAGCCAACACGTAGACAAAATTGCCCAGTCCTTGACAAATATACTTATAAAAGCTCGCTCCACCATCGTTTGCTTTCAAAACCATAATTGCAGGCAACGTAGAGTCAAAACGCGGCACCAGTTCAGCCATATCTATATCTGTAGGCGAAACTATATAAGAGGCTAAAGGATCGCTGCTCACCCAATTAGGGCCTAAACGAGGCTCTTTGTCCGATTCTGGCCAAGTTTCCAATAATTGTGACGCCCAATCTATCTTTTGGGATTCTGAAAGAGCCAATTCGCTCGATAGACGTTTTTCCGGCTGAATTTCGGCGGCTTCAACTCCTCCGACAGCTAGCCAAGCAGGCGCAATATTCTCATTTTCAGACGGCTGCTCTGAGTGAGCATTTTTAGTTTTGACCAGAGCCTCCAAAGCTAAACGTTTAGCTTCAGTGTCACTTACAAAATTTGGCTTAGAAATATCGGCACTAAATGCAGAACTTACAATTCCAACGGGAGACAATTCAGCTAAATTACTGCTAGTCAGAAAGAGTAACTTGGTTTTAGCAGCAAAACATTCACAACAAAAGCGCAAATACTCTAAGCTTGGTACAATATTGCCCAAGTGAATGATAGCCGCATCTAAATTTTTATAGTCTTCGACTGCTTGATGGCGACGATCTGGCAAAGGCAAACAGCGAATCTGTGAATGGGAAGTGACATTGCTTAAGTTGACCACAGGTTCCCCCATTAGTTCCAGCATTGCCGAAACATTTTCTTTACTGCCAACTAAAGCCAAATTGCATCCGACACTGAAATTTTTTCTAAGTTCTTCTGTAGAATAATTTAAAGAGAAAATTTGATAAAATATATTTAAGGTAGAAGCCATGCTAAACCTCGGGGCCAAGTCTAAACCGGTCTAAGTTTCTTCTGAACCTATTGGATCCTGCCGCTGTAGTGCAAAAACAGACCAGCCATTTAACGGCAAAAAACGCTAATTTGCCAGGAAAAGCCCATTATTTTCGAAAAGTGAGTCGGGCAAAGTTTTTTAGGAGAGTGCTAGTTCTATGAACTCTAAGCTGACAAAATCTTTAATCCTATTGCTGGGCTTAGCCATTATAAGCGGAATAGCCTTAAATGCTGAAAAGGCCTATGCTGAAAATGATAAAGTCAATACTCAACTTATAGCCCAGCTTCCCAGCCCGGTACGCCGTGTCAGTAATAATAAAGCTTTTACTGAAGAGTGCAAAATCAAGTTATCCCCTATTTCCGGTTGCCAAGTTGTACAATACATTATTGTCAATAGTTGCATTTGCGAAATTGTCTCCAATTACAAAGGCATGGAATTAAACTACCGCGCAACTAAACACCCCAACGAATCTTTAGTAGACAGTAAACGTATGAAACAAACGGTCAGCAAACCGAAGAGCTTCTCTATGCAAACTTCCAAAGGGGCTAAAATAAACGGTTTTGTTTCCGAATATACTTGCGGAGCCAAAGCAGCTAGCTGGGAATATAATAAAACGCGCTACGTATTGATGAGCTGGTCAAAAATTAACGACAACGATTTAATTCTTTTAGCCAGAAGAGCAGCTAAAGCTGATTTATAACTAATAGCCTTTTAATTAAGAAAGCCGCTCCTACCTTGCAGTTGGAGCGGCTTTCTTATTTTTACAATTGCAACCGACGGCGGATACAATGCTAAAAAGACAAAAAAAATCCCACTTCCCAGTGAAGTGAGACTTTCTTTTAGGAATGGTGGGCGCGAACAGACTTGAACTGCCGACCCCTACGATGTCAACGTAGTGCTCTAACCAGCTGAGCTACGCGCCCATTTTCCTTTGGAGGCGTCGAGCAGAATTGAACTGCTGTAAGAGGTTTTGCAGACCTCCGCCTAGCCACTCGGCCACAACGCCATACTTTTTATCTGGAGCGAGAGACGAGATTCGAACTCGCGACCGTCGGCTTGGGAAGCCGATGCTCTACCGCTGAGCCACTCTCGCGGACCACCGAGAACTCATTCTCGCTTTGTCGTTAGCCTCTGCTCTCGACGTGAGAGAGTATAGCAGGCTACATAGTGTTTGGCAAGGGGTTCTGCCAAAAAAATCAGATTTTTTTTTGCAGAACCTTAGAGTTTATCGACAAGCCTTATTTTTTATTAGATTTAGGATAGCTACTGTCGTCGACCAAAGCTTCACCAGCACGGTTGGCGTTAATCTCTGTCCCTTCGTCTAATTCGGCCTCTTCACTATCCCACTGGAAAGGAGGTATAACTGATATACCCTTTACCTTTTCACTGAGAATTAAGCCATCAGCAGCAGTAAGACGCTTGATATAGAAAACCAATCCTTCCGGACAAGCATATTCGCCAAAGGCTACAGAAGTGCCATCAGGCTGAGATTCAGCCACTCCCATAGTTAAACGTCCATCAGGATAGGCTCCAGCAATGTCAGTTAGAGAGCTGCCTACACCAACGTTATTTTTGGCTGCGAACTTAGGATCTTCGCTATGGACTTCGATAACTTCGGAAGTTTTACCATCAAAATGAACTTCTACATTTCGATCAGGCATGTGATAAATAACAATATCACCAGACCAAGCTGGATATTTATCCGGAATAGCCAATTCGTACACTTCTCTAGCGGTAGCGCCCAAATAGACTCCGCCCAAGAATTTACCCGCCTCCAGTTTACTCTTTAGAGCTTCACGTTTAGCTAAAGTTTTGGCTATAGCTGCCTTGCGCTCACTTTCTTTGGCTTGTTCGGCTTTAAGTTGGCGCAACCGATCATCCCACTTTTTGCAATAAGTTCGGATAGGCTCACCTAAGCGGCTTACTTTTACATTGGCCAAAAGTTGATAAGCTTGTGATCCAAGCTTATCTTCATGTGGATCGCGGCTAAGCAATGAATAAGCTAACCAAGCTTTTAAATCTTGATCGTCTGGTTCTACCACCAACATATCTTCCAAATTAGCTATAGCTAAATTGTAATCGCCAGACATAGCTCGACGTATAGCTACAGTACGCCTATCCATAGGCAAAACCAAACGCAAACGCTCCGTCAGCAAATACAAATTGCCAACTTCTTCCACTTGTTCGCCGTAAAGATATTCTCCACGCTTGCCAGTAACTTTCTGAACTGATTCCGGCCCTTGGGAAGGATCCAAGATAATATCTAAATTCAAAGCACAATTGCCAGGCGCGGTACTTAAATCTAAAGTTACAGCGAAAACGCCGCTTTCTACGGTGGTGCTGACTTTAGCCAATACTTCTTTCTCTTCACGAAGAACCACACTAACCGGAGTATCGTCTGGCATGCTGGTTCTACCTTCTACAGCTAAAAGGTGATTTTTGTCATTGGTAACAGAAACTGAAAGATTGGCATCAAAATAGCCTAAAAGCGAACATCCGGCTAGAAATGCCGATAGAACGAATAACGCGGTCAACCGCCAATAGACAAGTCTTTCTTGCATTCTTTCCATATGCCCGCTGTTTTGGCCTCACTCCCATTTTTCTTATTCAGATCAGCTTCTTAGCCACGAAGAGCTTTTATAGCTTGAGCATAATCAGACTGACCGAAAATAGCCGTGGCCGCAATTAACACGTCAGCTCCAGCTTCCAAGCATTGTGGAGCTGTTTGCGCAGTTACTCCTCCATCTATACCTATGCGCACTTTGTCGCCCAGCATAGCTCTCAGTTTGGCTATTTTTTTAACGGACGATCCTATAAATTTTTGGCCAGAGAAGCCAGGATTTACGCTCATAACCAAAGCAAAATCGATCTTATCGGCTACATACTCCAATACTTCAGGAGGTGTCGACGGATTTAAAGCAACACCAGCTTCCATGCCGGCCTCGCGTATTTGAGATAAAGCTTTATCCAAATGGACTACCACTTCAGGATGCACCGTCATGGTTTTCACCTTACATTGACGGCATAAATCTACGTAATCCATAGGATTAGTTACCATAAAATGGACATCTAAAGGCACAGGGCTAATTTTAGCAAAAGCTTTTAAGAGTGGCCCGCCAAAACTTAAATTAGGCACATAATGACCATCCATAATATCGACATGCAATTGATCGGCTCCAGCTTGACAAACGCGCTCAACGTCATTGGCTAAGTGGAGAAAATCGGCAGACAACACAGAAGCGGAAACAAGTATCTTATTCATAGTTAATTTAAAGCTTATCCCTCATAAATAATTTATCATTTAAGTAAACTTCGGCATCGCTGCCTTTAGGACCAGTAACCCAAAGAGTAACAACATCATTGAGTACATGAGAAGCGCGATAGACTTCTTCTTCACCTTCAGGACTGAGCACAACTACGCGCAACTCGTTAGGCTCATTACCACCAGGTAAGAAAATTTCCAACTTATGATGTACTAAGAGACGACTTGGGGAAGATCCAGCAGAGACTTCCAGAGCGATTTCACTATCACTCATTACAGCAGCTCCGCTAGGCGGATTTTGCGAGAGCACTTCACCGGCAGGCCGATCAGATACAGACCAAATAACTTTGCCCAAATTCAAGCCAGCTTTCTTAAGCACAGGCCCGACACGAGCTAAAGTGCGACCGCTACAATCAGGCACGCTTACTTTGGCCATACCCAAACCTTTATTGACTATAATATTAACTTTGCTACCTTTAAGAGCCAAAGTGCCAGGCAAAGGCTTTTGCTCCAAAACTTCATCGGGACGATTAGCATTTTTGGGAGTATAGGTAACTTTGCCTAAATAGAGCTTATTGTTGTTAAGTG
Organism: Candidatus Saccharimonadota bacterium; assembly: GCA_004554425.1. Taxonomy (GTDB): domain Bacteria; phylum Vulcanimicrobiota; class Xenobia; order Xenobiales; family Xenobiaceae; genus Bruticola. Next base: position 9,366 of record SFMI01000010.1, read on the forward strand.
ACTTCTTGACTTCACGCAAACTCAAACCCTTAAGATCGGGCACTTTATATTGTTCCGGGCCAAGACTGACTACAGCCAGAATTTCTCTATTCTTGCGTACCACATGACCTTTGGGAGGATCCTGAGAAATGATAATGCGATCCGGGAACTTAGTATTGTGTCGTCCTTCCTCTATACGCAAGCGTAAGCCGACTTTTTTCAACAACTCATTGGCAACGGCGAAATCTTTGCCTTCGATAGCAGGCACTTCGATCTCATCAGGAATGGCAAAATAAGTGCGGTAAACCGTAACTCCTAAAACCGTTCCAAAGATAATTGCGGAAACTACGACCACAAGGAAAATGGCCGTTTTAAATAATCCCCAAAGGAGCTTTTTCCAGCAAGCCACAGAGCACCAAGGATCGGTGTCTCCAGAATCAGACTTTGCCTGAGGTTGAGAATTAACAGCTTCAAGTTGACCATCTTGGCTCATTTTTTTATCGTCTGAAGGTAAAGGAGGAGCCAAATGTCTGGCCTCCTTCTCCGGGGTACTCTCAGCAGTTGCTGCCCCAGTCTCCTCGGCTTTAGACGAAGGTTTGGCCTCCGCTGCAGAAGTGGCAGAATCGGCCTTGGCTGGCGACTTGGCATTAAGCTCAAGCTGATCTTCTTTGTCTCCTTGTGCTTTTGTCTCGGAAGGAACCACTTTATTTTCGCCTAGGCTTTTGCCATTCAGGGCGTTGCTGGGCTTAAGCTCCAACTTTTTCTTACCAAGCTTTACAGCCTCGCCGGATTTATTATTTACCTCGTCGCCCATGATTTACGGTCGGCTCCTCTCTCGTATAGCATTTTTATACCTCGTTAGTGATCGTTTCTAGGGCAAATCCCCTGGAAGTTCAATGTTGACATCGGAACTGCTGCCGCCGTGGTTGTTACCCACAGAGTTAGAGCTGGCCTCATCATGACCAGGCGCTACTGGGCTAGGCTCAGGTTCGCGCAAAGGGACAGCGTTAATATTGACAGTCTCGCCACCTTCGTCGGCAGAGCTATTAGGCTCCGTTTCCACAGCTTTAGTGACCGTTAAATCTATAGAACTTCCCAAAGAAACTACTTGACCAGCGCCAGGATATTGCTCAATGACAATATTGTCATTCTGGCCAGCAGCAGCAGAAACTTTGCCTAATTTTAAGCCCGCGTTTTGTAAATTGTTTACAGCTTGCTCGTAAGTTTGTGTACAGACATCAGGCACAGTCACCTGGGCCGAAGCTGATACAACCAAGCGATTACCATTTAATACAGCTCCAGGCTCAGTCTTTTGCGTTAAAACACGAGCATTATCGCCAGTATCGCCCTCCACAACTAAATCCAGACCCAAACCGACAGCTTCGGCTTTAGCCTCGGCGACGCTCTTGCCAATTAGTGAAGGAGCTACTTTTTTAGTTTCACTTCTGTGACACAAGACCACATAAACCACTGTGCCGCGTTGCATAGCCTTACCAGAAGTCGGCTCCTGAGAAAGGATAGTGCCATCAGTTGCTTTGGGATCATCTTTTTGCGATCTTACTTTGACACTACCGCCCAAACTAGCCATCAAATCGGCCGCGCTTTTTAAGCTCATGCCACTTAAATCGGGAATAACATCTTCGCCTTTGCCCAAACTGATAAAGACGGTCACTTCGTTTCCGACGGCAATCTCTTGTCCGGCTTCGGGCTCTTGAGCAAAGACCGTACCTACAGGAGCGTTGCTCTCTTTAGGCACAATAGTATAAACCAAGCCATCCTTGTCTAATTCTTCACAAGCCCGCTCTTCTGTAAAACCGCTTAAATCTGGCACGGCCACCAGCTCAAGGCCGATACTGACATCGACCCAAACTACACCATCTTTTACCAGTTGAGCTCCTCCATCGGGTTCTTGGTGTATCACTACTCCAGGCTTAACTCCGGCTTGATATTTCTGTGAGCGCACTTCCAAACGCAAACCGGCCTCTTTAACCGTTTCGCGAGCTTGGGCCAATTTTTGCCCCACTATTGAGGGCACATTGACATTGGGAGCAGAATTTAAGTTTACCCAGGTAACACCAGCTACAAAAGCAATGAGAATAGTTAAGCTTACGGCAATGATCAAGCCCAAGCTCTTATTGACAGAACCTGACTCGGCGCCAACTTCAGCCTGGTCATATTCTTCGCCCATTCCCTCTTCAGTAGGCTCGCCATCTTCAGAATAATACTGTTCGTATTCTCCTTGCTCTGGATCTTGATATTCTTCATCTTCATAGTTGCTAATATCTACAGTATCTACGGGCGAAGAATCATCCAGAGGGCGTGTAGGGCCGATTTGGGAATCTTCGTGCATTTTAATTAAATTTTGTGGCAAGCGAGTGCGCAACATAGTATGCTCAGCTGAGGTTCCCAAAGCGGCGGCGCTTGCGGTAGCATTTCCCATAGTAACTGCACTTGCAGCAGCATTGCCAGTAGATGCCACATTTGAAGTAGGAGTACCTACGGATGCATTGCTAGTAGGAGCAGCCACTCCATTTTGGTTGGCATAGGCTGGAGCGTTGGGTTGAAGAGCCCTTGGCGCCGCCGCAGCGGTAGGCATAGCCGGAGCAACAGGAGCACTACTAGGTGAGGCAGCATTGCGCAAAGACAACAAAGCGGCGGTCATTTCAGCAGCGGTACGATAGCGCTGAGCCGGATTTTTAGCCATAGCTTTAAGCACAATATTATCCAAAGCTTCGGATATTTCTGGGCAAATAGCTGACGGTTTGGGAGCCGGCGTTTGTACATGCATTAAAGCCAACTTCACTACATTGTCGGAGCTGAAAGGTAATTCGCCAGTAAGCATCTCATAAAGGAGAACGCCGGTAGAATAAATATCAGCAGCCGGAGTAGCGTGACCGCCGCTAGCTTGCTCAGGCGAAATGTATTGCACCGAGCCAATAAGCTCGCCATCCTGAGTAAGGGTGCGCTCACCGACAATACGAGCGATGCCAAAATCGGCTACTTTGACAGTGCCGTCACGGCTCAACATTACATTGCGAGCTGAGATGTCGCGATGTACGACGCCTCTGGAGTGAGCAAATTCCAAGGCAGAGAGTACACCGAGAGTTATGCGTATCGCTTCATCGAGGCTTAAACGGCCACGTTCTTGCAAATAATCGCGCAAATCACGACCGTCGACCAACTCCATAACGATAAAGACATCTTTATTATATTCAAAGAAATCGTAAATTTGAACGATATTAGGATGAGAAAGAGCAGCACTAGCTCTAGCCTCACGACGAAAGCGCTCCCTAAATTCTGGATTTCCAGACACAGACTCAAGCAAAACTTTAAGGGCCACATCACGCCCTAAATTTAAGTCTTTGGCCTTATAAACTTTGGCCATTCCCCCCATGCCAAGCTGAGAAATTATTTCGTAACGATCTGCAACTGTAGTACCAATCATAACTAGAGGACTTTCTAATTTATCTTTCTTAGTCCTCTAGGCAAGTAATACGACTATACCAACCTTAGCTAATCATAAAAAAGGCAATAAGCTTATTCCAGTCATATGTTAAAGCCGGGCCACATTTTGGCAGGATTTTATGTACTTCAAGTAAAAGCTCTCGGTGAGTTGTGCGCTTTGTTTTCGAGTACACATCTTTCCGATTTTAAGTCGGAACAGTTTTTGAAAAAATACCGTGGGACACACGGAAATTTATGCTTGAAAAGAGATAGCTCCACGGCGCACTCCAGACTGCGACTGGGCGTTTCCGCATCAAGAATCCTTTTGGCGCAAGCCTTGAGGAATGTCAAACACCCCAGACGGTTAAGTTCCCGTCTGTGAGGAGAGTGCGATGACTCCAAAGTTCGGTTCCAGCAAACAATTTAAGCCCGCTATGCCGGGTAAAGATCAGCAAGGCGCTGATCAGGGCAAAGGTCTAGTACGTAAGCAAGCTCCCGTCAAGGGACAAGTAAAAACAGATCGTCTTGGCAAGCCTGTCTTCGGCGATATAAATGAGCCTCTCGATGAAGCTCTCGAAGAAGTTAATCAGAATCTGCTGCAAAATCCAGACGATCCAGAGCTTTATAGACGCAAGCTTACTATTTTGCGCAAGCAAAATGACAACAGTGCTATGCAACAAACCTTGGAAGAGGCTATGGAGCATTGCCCTGATATTTTCTTTGCCGTAAAGCTGGCCGACTCTCTGGAAGGTCGCGGTGCTTATGCTAAAGCTCAGCAATTGCGCCAATGGGTATTAGAGCAACAGCCTGATGATCCAGATTCAGTGCGTCGTTTGGCCGCTACCTCCGCCCGAGCTTTTGATTTATCTACTGCCGAGTATAATTACTTGCGCCTTATTGAGCTTCGCGACGAAGAGGATTGCCCCTTAGGTGCCACTTTCTTCGAAGAAATGCTGGGCAAAGGCTTAAAGCCAGAGCAACGCTCTCAGTTACAACAAATGGGTTTGCGTTTAGTCGCCCGTGCCCTTATTCATCATGACAGCAACGCCAGTTTACTTGAAGCTGCGGCCCGTTTGGCTTATAGAACAAAAAATTATACCGAATCTCGTGGCGCTTACGAGCAAGCCATCAAAACAAACCCTGAGCATCGCAATATCCTTATGTGGAAAGTCGAGCTCTTGCGCGTTTATGCTCAGTTGGGCTTGCAAAAACATTGGGCTAAGCTCAGTGCAGAATTTATTGCCGAACTTAAAGATCAAGTGGCCAAAGATCGCACCAACCAACGCACTTGGAACTTATTAGCTACCCAACAAATTCAGGCCGGCTTATTTGACGACGCTATCGTCACTTTGAAAGACGCTCTTTCAGCAGATTCAAAAAATGCTCAAGCTCTCTGGGAGCTGGGACGTCTCTATGTGCGTCGCGGCGAGGCTCAAAACGCCATCGACTACTATCGCGATATTATAGAAGACCCCAACGAGCGCAAGTCTGTACGTCGCGGTATAGAAAAGGCTTTAGCCGAACTCTACTTCAAGTTAGGTATGTATGACGAAGCTCTCGCCATATACATGAACGATGAAGATAACAACGCGGCCATGATAGCCCCTGTTTTAGAAGCGACAGGGCAAATGTCCGAAGCGCAAGCTTTATACATTAAGTCGGTAGCTCAATCCCCGCGTGACGCCAAGTGCCACTTAGGCTTAGCTGAGTATTGGGTCCGCCAAGACAACTGGGATAAAGCTATCCAGACTTCCAAAGACGGCTTAGAGTGCAACTACGCAACCGAAGAGGTGCATACCAATTTAGCAGTAGCTTTGGCTACAGCTTATATGAAATTGGGCCAGTTTGAAGCGGCTTTGCAAGCTATGGATGAGATTTGTGAGCTCTATCCTGATTCTATACATTGTGTTTTCCGCAAAGTAAAACTGTTGCTTTTGCTTAAACGTGGCCGAGAAGCGGCCCAATTAGCCGAAGAAGTACGTCAATCGGCCGAGCATCAGACGGGTTGTGCTCCCGCCTCTTCAGTTTTGTGGTCACTTTTAGGCGATACATGCTCGCTAGCCCATCGCGAAGCTGAAGCCGAACATGCTTATACTCAAGCTGTAAAATATGACGCTATGAACGCCACCGCCGTACGCGGCTTAGCTATTTTGGCTGAGCATAAAGGCGATCTTATCAGAGCTTACTCTGGTTACAAAAAATTTGTAACTTTGGAGCCGCTGAACTTAGCTACCCCGGTAGTGAAGAAGTTCCTCGAGCGCATCGCTTCCAAGCTTACGTCCGAGCAATTGCAAATTGCCGAAAGTGGCACTGGGTTGCCAGATGTGGCAGCTATGGAAGCTGCTCAAGCTGCCGAACAAGAAGGATACTTGGGGTACTCCGCACCGCGCCAAATAAAGGTACACCCCTTCCCTGGCTTGCCTTCTGTCACTCCACCAAAACGCCAAGATCTTGCCCAAGTGGACAAAACTGGCTGGCTGGGCGACGGTAGCGGCAGCTACTACGGTTACGACAACTAGTTACACTTAGCAAAAGTCAGTGTAGTCAAGAAAACGGTAGGTCTGGAGCTTTTTCACCTAATTTTTAGGTGAAAAAGCTCCTTTTTCTTATAACTATATTACATATAAAGAGGCCCGCCTTCCTAAAGTCTCACACACTAGACTAAAGGGTAGCGGGCCTCTGTATTAGGTTAGTAGGCGAAAAATCTTAAGTTCTTTCGGCTTTACGGCGCTCGCAATCGATAGCTTGTAAAGCGGTAATTACTACGGTGTCAACTATATCTTCAGCTTTGCAACCGCGAGAGAGGTCGTTGGAAGCATAGTCGAAACCTTGTAAAATGGGGCCAATAGCGATGCCACCAGACATACGCTCAGCCAGCTTATAACCGATATTGCCAGACTGAATGTCGGGGAAGATTAAAACATTGGCGCGGCCAGCCACAGGAGAGCCGGGAGCCTTAGATTGGCCGATTCTAGGAATCAGAGCAGCGTCAACTTGCATCTCACCATCTACATTAAGCTCAGGGCGACGAGCTTTAACAATGCTAAGAGCTTCAGTAACTTTGTCAATCTTTTCGCTCTTGGCGCTGCCTTTGGTGCTGAAGCTCAACATGGCAATACGAGGATCGGTATCTAAGAAGAGTCGGCAAGAATCGGCAGTAGTAAGGGTAATTTCAGCCAATTGCAAAGGATCGGGCTCGATAACTACGCCGCAATCGGCGAAGATCATGGCGCCGTTTTCACCGAAAGTTTTGTTAGGAACAACCATCAAGAAGAAGCTGGAAACGGTCTTGAGGCCGGGCTGTACACCTAAGCACTTCAAAGCAGCGCGTACGGTATGGGCGGTAGTGTTGGTAGCTCCAGCTACGGTACCGTCGGCTTTGCCAGAACGTACCATCATATTGGCATAATAGAGAGGGTCGGCCATAGATGCGTGAGCTTCTTCGGGAGTCATACCTTTGGCTTTACGCAACTCATAGTAAGCGTTAGCATATTCTTCGAAATCGTCGGCAGCTGTATGATCCAAAATATCTACGTCTTCTAAGGAGAAGCCAAGTTCTTCGGCGCGGGCACGTACTTCTTCGGGCTTACCGATAACGGTAACTTTTGCGTAGCCGCGATCAGTCACCATACGAGCAGCTTGTAAAGTTCTGTCATCTTTTCCCTCGGGCAGCACAATGTGACGGCGATTGGCCGCAGCCTTACTGCGCAGAACATCGAGAATTTCCATAACACACCTCTTCTTATTCTTTTTTGCCTCTTCTTACCTAAAATCGATTCTTGACTAAACCCACTTAGGCCCGGCAAACTCAAGCGAAAAGCTTATAGTTAAAAGGTGATACTCTCACCCAAAAGTGGCCTTGCCTTCTTCTTGGCAAGCTTGACCCCTGCTATTTTTGGTCAGGGGGAAAATTATTTCTTTTTTTGAAGAGGGGTCAAGCCTACAGGCAACCAATCTTGCACAAAATAAAGCAAAGAATAGCGGGCGGGGCTTTTTTACAATATTTGGCGCCCAAACGGCGCGGAGGATTAGTATTTTTGCTTACCAGATATAAGTTTTTTATAATCGGTCTTTTAGTGTCACTGACACTGTGGTTGGCCGCAACCTTATCAGTAGCACTTCCAGCTCAAGCTCAAACGGCGGACAACTCAAAAGCATCAATTGCAGAAACCGAAACTCCAACTCAAGCGACTGCTGCTGAAGAAGCTCCAGTAAAGGAAGCCACTGCTGCCGATAATACTGAAGAGAAAACTGAATTGCCATCCAAAGCAACTTCTCAGCCAGAATCAGCTGACAAAACGGCCCCAGGCGCTCAAGAGCAAGCACAAGTAGAAAATACTGCTTCTGTTCCTCAAGAAGCATCCCAAGAGCAAGAAGCAGCCAAGAGTTTAAAAGAACTTAATGACGAGTTGCAAAAAGGCAAAACCAAAACTATCAATTTGGAAATGGATAAAAAGCCCCGTCTTACTATGCTCCAATCCTCCAACCCTGAAGACTACAAGCGCTTAAGCGGAATTTGGATTTCCGATACTGGCAACGGTCGCATTGTCTATATGAAAAACTTACAAGGCGAAGATTTCTATCCTTTGGGGTTAAGTGGCAGCGGCTTGGGACGTTTTCTCAATCCTGAGCAAATTTGGGTAGATGTAACTGGTAAAATTTACATTGCCGATCGAGGGAATAACCGCATTATTCGTTTAGATGACATTCGCGGTTTGGGTTGGACAGAAATGAACAACGGCTTCAACGGCCCTCGCGGTGTAGCTTTTCACGGAAAACGCTTTTATATTTCCGACACCGACAATGATCGCATCTTAGTTTACGAAAAATTCGGTGATACTACTCCTATGGCCGAACTTAAAGATGATAAAATAAAACAGCCCGGCTATTTGTGGCTGGATATGGAAGGAAACCTTTACGTATGCTGCGGCGAAGGTAGTATGCGCGGCCAAATTGTACGTATTCCTTTCGATTTAACCGCTTTACCCAGCACCTGGACTGTTTATCGCGGCCAAGGTCTCAGCGGCGCCACCTTCACTCCCACTCAGTTTCTTAAAACTGACGACGGTTTGTTCTTTATAGATACAGCCAACCAGCGTTTGGTAAAAACAGATAACTTTAAAGGTAAAAATCCTCTGGAGATTGGCTCTTACGGGCGAGGCAGCTTCCAATTTTTGGAGCCTAAGGGCTTAAGTTGCAGTGAAGACGGTAGTAAAATATACATTGCTGATACTGGTAACGATCGCATTGTATGTTTAGATCCTAAGCAAGCTAGTTCTTGGGAAGTTTATGACAGCCTGGAACCTACTTTTGGTTTGCGTTCTCCCAAATGCGTTTTTGTATGGTCGCCTCGTCCTCTGCCGGAAGAAGACGATAAAGACAAAGACGAAGACAAAGGCAAAGATAAATAGAGAGCTTTCGCTTCGATAAAAAAAAGCCCGATCGCCAAACTGACGAGCCCTGTTCCGCTTTTGTAGCGCTACAGGGCTTTTCTATTTTGCAAAACTATAACTTGAGCGAAGGTTCAAACCATATTAACCTAGAAAATCGGCTCTGTGAGTAATAAATTAACTTCCCGTCAGTACGTAGAGCAGCTTTTAGAGCGTTCCCATCGTGAACCTAACAATGTTGACTTGCACGTCAGCATAGGCGAAGCTTGTCTGCGCAACGGCGACACTGACGGGGCTTTTAAAGCTTTCAACAGAGCCGCCGAGTTAGATCCAAGTTCTTATTTTCGCTCTCTTGTCTACGAATGGTCAGGTTATATAAATAGAAAAGCAGGCAAAGTAAGCGAAGCTATTACCGCCTATAATCAGTGGGCTCAAATTGATAGAGCCAGCAGTTTTCCTTTAGATCGCTGGGGAGCCGTTTTAGCCCGCGAAAATATGGCTGTAGACTTGCTATTGCTGCGCTCGATGTACAAAAAGCGCCTTGAGCAATCTCCCGACGATCCTGAGTTGCGCGCTTCTTTGGCCTTGTTGTCCTTTGTATTAGGACAAGATGCCATCGACGAAGAGACAAGTTTATTGGAATTGGCCAGCAGCGCCCTGGAAGCCGAATATGACAGCTTACCCATGCGCTATTTAATGGGCCTCCTTTATATGCGCATTGCCCATTTTGAAAGCGCCGATTCCGAATTTAAAAAAGTTGTCGAATTAGATCCTGAACAAACTTGGTGCGAATATCGCTTCAATCTTAATTGGTCGAGCGAAAGTGCCATGCTTATGCGGGCCCGCATTGCTCATATCCAAAGACGCTACGACGACGCTTTACGCCTTTGCTCCGAGTGCATAGACAATTCAGATAAGCTCAATCCTTTTGCTCCCATTGAAGAAATTATTTCTATCCATATGGAGCGCGAAGAATATATCAGAGCTTTACAAATTTTCAGTGCTTTCGGCCCTTTGCTTACCGAGTCACCTTCTTTGCGCCGCATGTATTCGCGCTGTCTTTTAGGAGCTGGCCAAATTGAGGCAGCGGCCCAAATTTATGAAAAGGCTCAACCCAAAGAAGTGCCTAAAGCCAATCAGCACTCTCAAATCAATAAATCCACTTCGGAGCAAACAACCGGAATTAAAGATGAAATTGCCGCTGCTTCAGCTAGCACAACTTTAGAATCAGAGCTTTTGTGTGATAGCGGCGAATATGATAAAGCTATCGAAGCTTGGAAGAAGCTCTTGCTCACCTACCCCGACAATTTGAGCTTAACAGCAGATGCTGCTATCGGTGCGGCAAAGGTATATGCTCGCCAAGAGCGTTACGATAAAGCCATTTCCGTTTTGGAAGGTTGCATGACTTCCAATCCTAAAGTAGCCAAAAATTTAGAAATATGGAAACTTCTTTCAAATTATTACAAAACTTCCGACCAAACCTTAAAATATCGTTTAGCTCGCATCCAAGTTCAGTCTCTCACTCCTGCAGAAGAAGACTCCTTCACTAACGAAATTATCGCCGTACCTGTGCCCAATAGTGGTATCGTAGCTTTGGGTATTAGTGCCAGAGCTATGGATGGCAGCGGCATAGTAAAAGTGACTGGTACAGAAACTGTGGCTTCCACTATGGAAATTGCCTGGACCTATTTGCGCTCCGAAGCCAAAAATTTAGGTTTGCCTGATCCCAATGCTTACGATTTCCACATTCATTTGCGCGATATGAGCGCCGATATAAATCGCGAGCTCAATTTGCTTTCTGAATATTTAGGTAGCGAATCTTTGACTGATGAAAACTTAGGCACCGGTGAAGAGCTGGGCTTGGCTTTCCTTTTGGCTATGGTAGGAGCTCTCAGCGGCACTTCCGGCGGCGCTTTGTGCGTAGTGGGCGGACGCCTCGATTTGCAAGGACGCGTCTATAGTTCGCCTCAGTTGGCTGCCGGTTTGCAACGCATGTATGACGCCGGCGTAAGGTGGAAGCGCCTTATTTTGCCTCGCGCCATTAACGCCGATATGGAGCATATGCCGCAAACCATTTGGTCGACGCCTAATTTGACCCTTTGCTCAAATGCTCGTCAAGCTGTCAAAGCTTGGCTTATCGATTCCTAGTTTTGCCAAAGGGGAAAAAGCAAAATATGAAACTTTATACTAGCAACTTAGAAAAAGTAAAAGTTCAAGCCAAAGAAGAGGCCACTAAGCTTAGGCACCAATTTGTTACTGCCGAGCATTTGCTTTTGGCTATTTTGGCCTTGAAAGATTGCCAAGCAGCTATTTTTTTACGTGGCAAAGGCATAAGCTACACCAAAATTAGCAAAAAATTGGTCGAGCTCTTAGGCCGCGGCTCTAAAAAAGTGGACGATCCTCCACGCAGCTTGCGCAATATTATGATGTTTCACAGTGCCGAAGAGTTTGCCCAAACTTACAATAAACCGGTCGGCACGCTCCACTTATTGTGGTCACTTTTAGACGAGTTTAGCTGTGAAGCTGCCCAAGTTTTAGTTAAAGACGAAGACGAATCGAAACGTTGGTGCTCCGACATTGAAGATATGTTGGCCGAACCGACTACGCGTCGTCCCGAAGTGCTCTCTTTCCGCAGCAAAGGCAGCACAGCCGAGCAAAATAATAAATGGCGTCGACGTCTTTCCGAATGTGGCGAAGAGCTCAAGCGCAACGTTGTGGTACAAGAAGCGGCCATTGATCGCATTGCCGATACTTTAACTCGCTCTTGGGCCGGCTTCTTAGGCAGCAGTCGTCCTATCGCCAGCTTCCTTTTTGTGGGGCCACGCGGATCGGGCCGCTTAACTTTGGCCCGCAACTTAGCCAAGTTCCTCTTTAACGATTCTGACCGCGTCGCTCGCTTAAGCTTAGGCGACTTTAGCGATGAAGCCAGGGCAGCTCAACTTATAGGTAGTGGCGGCCAAGATTCACTTTTGGGCGTACTCAATCGTGAGTTTCCTTTTGGCGTTATCTATATTGAAGACATAGAGCAAGCCCACCCCAAAGCTATGGAATGTATCCATCAAATTTTGGAGCGTGGCCGCTTCATGACTAGTGACGGCAGTCGTCTCGATTTCCGCGATCATATTATTATTCTCTCTTTGTCTATCGACGCTGAATTTTTCAAAAATGCCAACGTCGGTTTCCGCAAGAGCAAAGACAAAGAAGACAGTTCCCAAGATCAGTATGAGCGCTTGCTTATGCCCGATATTGAAACGGTATTGCGCTCAGATACTATAAGCTTAGTGGACGAAACGGTTTTCTTCCCGCCTATCAGCGACAAAGATTTACTTAAATTGCTGGATACTTGGATTGACGAACTGGCCAAAGAGCTTAAGCACGAGCACAACCTTACTTTAAGTGTGGATGAAACTGTAAAAGTTTATCTCATCAAGAAAAATGAAGATGTGGGCCACGGAGCCGCTTCTTTGCATCGTCTTTTCTCTAGAGAGGTTGGCAGCTTTGTGGCTAAAGCGCTGCTGGATCGCCAAATTAGTCGCGGAGACAATATTTTGCTTACTGAGCAAGACAAAGTATTATCTGTTACACAGCAGCCCAAAAGTCCAAAAAATTAGTTTTCTTTAGCTCTATGGCAAGATAGTAAAAAGAACTGCCTTGCCGTTAGTTTTATTTTATACCTTTTTAGGAGAGCCGTTTATATTTATGAAATTTACCTCTCGCCTTTTAGCTTTAGCTTGCCTTATCAGTTTGCCTCTTTCCGCTTGGGCTGCTCCCTCAGTTTCAGCAGAAGGCAACGCTCCCTCGACATCTCCTACTGTCGCTGTGTCGGCTCCTCAAGCAACCTTTTCCACTGCCCAAGTTAATAAATTTGTTGAAGAAAGCATTGCTAAATTACAAACAATGCAAAAAGAAGGGCGCAATTTTCAAATTAGCGACGCTGCTTGGATCGACAAATTAAGCAAAATGCTCGGTACTGATAGTATTGAAGTACCCGATCTGGACAATTTACCTCAAAAACATAGGGTAGATTGCCGCATAACTTGGGAAAAATTGGCCCAAACGAAAAATGGTGTTTCAGTCTTGCTCAACACTTTAGTAACTATGCAAGCGGCCACCAACCTCACTTATCAAACTTTTATCGGCCCTGACTATGAAGTGCCAGTTTATAACAAAGCTATTTTTGCCACTATGCAACCTCAATATAGCAGCACTTCTCTATTAAAATTGCGCGATCTGGCCTTGCGCAATCGAGTTTTCCGTATCAATCTTAACGAAAAAAACGGCTTAATTACTACTAGCGATATTCCTGAAGACGAAAATCCCGAAATGTCCAGCCGTGCTTGGGTAACAGATACTATTCATGCTGGCCTCTTAGAAACAGAAGTCAGCCCCAAAGCTTGGACTGAAGCTTTAAATACTTTGGCTAAGTTTTATACTGGCCCAGTAGAGCAAAAAGCTTTTGACAAAGCGATTGCCGATCCTAAATCATATCGCGAAGGCGGCCCAATAGAAGGCGTAGCTCATATTTTTTATCCCAACACTTTAGAGCGAGACCAAAACTGGTTTAATAATAAACGCTTAGAATCACACGGTCTGGCTTTACGCGCTTTTATGGCTGCTTTGCGTGATGGATACTTAAAACATTGGGATCGCGGTATAGACAATCCTTCTCCACAATTTTTGCAAGCTATAGTAAATTTAACAGCTTATTTTGTCAGTATCGATTATTCTAGCGCTCCTTCAGCTGGCAACTGGGAAGAAGTTCCCTTCCCCGGCGGCTTAACTTGGGATACCCAAGCTATCAACGACGCTTTAGATGAAGTACTCGATATTATGTACAATAAAGCTTACGATTCCGATAAAGGTATCGTCAGATTGCGCCAAGCTTTGCGTTGCCAAAAGTACGGTGATATTTTTAGCCGTCGTCAAGATATAGAAAAAGCCTTTAAACGCGGTATAGAGCGCGTGCGTAAAATTTATTATGCTGAAAGTCCAGGCAACCGCGAGAAAGATATTTCCTTAGCGCTGCTTTCTTCTACCCAAGTGCAATTAGATGATAACTATTTGACCAGTGTGCGCAAACATATCGATAATTTGCAAATGTTGGAAAAATCTTTAGTCAGAGAGCATGGAGCTTTGCGCTACGCTCCTTTTAATTTGACCTTAAAGGACGGCAATAAGGCCCTTTCTCCGGATAGCTACTTAAACTTAAATTATAATATTGCTTGCGATCCTGAAGGCCATGTCAATTTGGCTTGGCACGATATATTAAAAGAATTTGGCTCTAAAGATGCCAGCGAAGCCGACGTGTTTATGGCCCGCTCCCAATTAACAGCTCCAAACTGTGAAGCTCAATGGTTTTTAGTTTCCGATTTAGCTCGCGGTTATGCTGAACAAGCTCAAGCCATATATGAAAAAGCTGCCAGCCGCGTTAAGCCTAACCAAAAGCCACAACTGAACCAAGCCGAAGAAAAATTAGTAAGCGAATGTTTAGCTGGAGCTAACCGCAATATCAATCGCGCTTATGCACGTATTACTCCAGAAACTGTTACTGTAAAAGCTAATGGCGCTCCGGCTCCGGCTTGGTCTGTACCCGAAGCTTGGCAATGTGTCAGTACCTTGCCTCCCCATTCACAAAAAGCTTACTTACCCGGTGTAAATACACCTTTAACCTGGGCTGAAGCTTCATTGTGGATGGCGACCAACCACTATATAGCTGTGCTGACTCGCTTAGAATCGTTGCGCGGCGGCCATGTCCATCACGGCCCTTCAGCAGCCAATCCACAGACAAATTTTAGTGAATATATTTGGACTAAGCCCAACGCCAAATAATCGCCCCTCGGGCAATTGGCACACCACACATACTTTAACGCCAAAACAGCGTGACGATATGCTTTCCTAGCTGTCACACACGCTGTTTTTTATGGGCCAATAGCCAGTTTGTAACGCCCATCTTAACCGAGCAGCCGATAAATGCAAAGCGCCCCCGCCAACCATTTTGGGCGGGGGCGCTTATCTAGAGCACCAGATTATCAGCTAAAAATTAGGCGATAATAGTGTTCTTTTCGATAACCATGTTACCATCGATCCAACGAACGACACCAGCGTAAGGTACGCCGTCTTTATCGAACAGATCTTTAGTCTGAAGGGTCTGGTTGGGCTCGGTGTAGAGAATGCGACCGGCATCGATCAAACGCTTCATGTCGTGCTTGAGGTCGGCAGCCTCGGGACGAGTGGCGTCGCTAGCGTACATCTTGTCGGCATCGACTAAAGTGTCGACTTTGGCGCCGGAGAACATACCGAAGTCGCCATCTAAGGATACGGTCATAGAACGAGTATTTCTCATACCGTAATCGGGAGTCTCGTTAATGCTCATACCATCTTGCAAAATGTTGCGACCAACGAAAGCGTTGCGCAAAATTTCTTGGTTCTTGCCACCCATGTGCTCACGATCGGCTTTGAGCATGCAATTGGCCATCTGCTTATAAGTGAAGTCGCCCTTAGGAGCATCCTTCAAAGTAGCAGCGTAAAGGTTGATGAACTGCTGGCCACAATCTTTGATGGCCTGAGCAGCGGTCATACCTTCTTCTTCCATACCACGCTTGACCATTACGGTGAAGGCGTCGTACATAGCGCCGGTATAAACCTGAGACCAACTGTGCATCTCGGTGCCTAAGCCACCCTTAGGAGGATTCTCGGGCAAAGTTTTGGGATCGACCCATTTGAACTTATTGTTGGCATTACGGATATTGTTGCGGCTGGTGTCGCCAGTAGCGTGACCGATAACGGTACCCAACTCTTCACCGGTAAGAGACAAGCTATTGTCTTTGGTGAGGTCGCCGCCAGTTTGCTGAGCGACTAATTCGCAAGTAGCGTCATCTTGAGTAGCCATCATGAAACCAGTCATGTCGGCGAAAGACTCGTGGAACCCACCGGGATCAGGACTCCAAGCTTGCAAATATTCGGGGTGTAAACCGTCGAGCATAGCGTGGCCAACTTCGTGAGAAACGACTTCGCCAGACTGACCGGAATATACCATCTCGTTGGTAGCGGGATCGACAGCGTGGAAGAAGTTCACGGAGATGTCTCTGCGAGAATAGTAAGCGTTAAGCATCTCGCCGCCATCGGGAACGATCTTCATCTTATCGGTAGGGCCGGCCCACGGAATCTTCTCGCCGTAAGCATCTTGGAACATTTGCAAAGTGTTATTTACAGTAGCAAATACGTGAGCAGAGGTGAACTCTTTGGGCTTAGCTTTCTGATCGTAAACGAAAGTGCCCTCATCGTTGGCTTTCAAGCTGCCACTCAACTTGGTGCGCTCGGTGGAAATGGTGCTTCCTTTTAAGCCTTTGCTGATAGTTACGCCGTCAACTTCAGTAGTACCGGCGGATTTTACCAGCTGGTCCTGAGAGTTGTAAGAGAACTCAATGTTTTCAGCCTGCTGAGCTGAGGGCTTGCTAAATACGCCCTGTACATTGTAGTTGTTGTAACTGGGGGTGCTGATTGAACCTATCATCTTTTAGTACTTGGAACCTCCACGTATTTATGGCGAGGATCTGAGAAATCAAAAACCTTCACAGTCATTTTACCCAAGCGAACAAGAAAAACTGTTGCTTTATTTTGAACAAAAGAGCAAAATGCGCCATAAAATAGGAAAATCTGGGTCTTCCTGTTTTTTCCAGCAAGGCCCAGACCTTCAACGCTAGTCTATTTCTCCCTTTTTATGGGGTAATTGAGACATTTTAAGCGGATCAGCTTCTCAATTAGGCGATGGTAATATCGTGGTTGAGATAGACGTCCTGAATGGCGTGGATGAGGCGAGCGCCTTCTTCCATAGGACGCTGGAAAGCTTTACGTCCGCAAATCAGACCGATACCGCCGGCGCGCTTGTTGATAACAGCGGTTCTGACAGCTTCGGCTAAGTCGTTGGAGCCGGAAGGTCCGCCGGAGTTAATTAAGCCCATGCGGCCCATGTAGCAATTGGCTACCTGGTAACGGCAGAGGTCGATGGGATGATCGCTGCTCAACTCGGTGTACATGCGCTCATCTTTTTTGCAGAAACCGATCTTCTTGAAAGCGCCATTTACAGTAGGCAATTTCTGTTTGATAATGTCGGCTTCGATAGTCACGCCAATGTGGTTGGCCTGGCTGGTCAAATCGGCGGCGGTATGATAGTCTACGCCATCAACCTTGAAAGCGTCATTACGGGCATAGCACCACAAAATGGTGGCCATACCGAGCTCGTGGGCTTCATGGAAAGCCTGAGCGATTTCTACGATCTGACGACGAGAATCTTCACTGCCGAAGTAGATGGTAGCGCCAACAGCGATAGCACCCATATCCCAAGCTTCACGCACGGTTCCGAAAAGGATCTGCTTGTAAGAGTTGGGATAGGTGAGCAACTCGTTGTGGTTGAGCTTTACAACGAAAGGAATTTTGTGAGCGTACTTGCGAGCTACAGAGCCCAAGACGCCGAAAGTAGAAGCAACAGCGTTGCATCCGCCTTCGATGGCCAACTTAACAATATTTTCCGGATCGAAGTAAGCGGGATTGGGAGCGAAAGAAGCGCCAGCGCTGTGCTCGATGCCTTGGTCAATAGGCAAAATGGACAAGTAGCCAGTGTTGGCTAAACGGCCGGTGCCGAACAATTGCTGCAAGCTGCGCAACACTTGGGGCTTACGGTCGGAGTCGCAATAAATGCGGTTGACCACATCTCCGCCGGGAAGGTGGAGCATTTTTTTATCGATAGTTTTGCACTCGTGCTGAAGCAAAGACTCAGCTTCAGTACCCAAAAGCTCTTCAATTACGGAAGTCTTCGTTGTGTCGACGTTCAATAACATGAAAACAAGATATTCCTTTCTAAAAATCGGCTTTTCACTTCGCTTAAAATGATTATTACCTGCTAAATTTTCTAATTAGAGCTGAAGTTTTTGGCGCTTAGATTAAAAGATAAGTCTGAATATGCCTATATATTGTTTTTTTATGCGTACAATTTTTTATTCGCAAACTTCACCCGTTTGATAACAAACATAGATGTATTCTCGCGATTGATAATAAAAATCGGTATTATAGTTGGAAATAGCATCACTTATCCATGATGTATACACAGCCATCAAATTAGTAATAACTTGCTTTTCATCGTCACCGCAGACATCTTCAATTAAGCGCTCGTAAACTTCCCCTATCGTCCAATAGTCAGGCACCAAATAACGACAAGCAGCCACATTGTCAAAAGTACCTTCAGGAATAGAATAATTGGTAATAAAATCGTCAGCCGTTTTAGCTATAGGCTCACAGTGAAATACGTCGGCATAATTGTATATCCGAGTTATAGTTTTTTTTCCTAAAAATTTCACTAATTCCGAGCGTTTAAGCTTGCGCTCTCGGCCAATAAATTCTAACAAGCTGCAAGTATAAAATAAATCGTTATTGTTTTTCATTGCCGACCTCGCTGTATTTAAGAAAAGACAAAGTGGTTAAAGCTCGCGCAGTATGGAAACTAATTTGATGTGTTGGCTTATTAAATCTAGCTAAAGCCCAGAAAGCTTCACGGCTAATTCTTCCGTCAGCAAAATTTTGCACATAATTAAAGATCGTATCATTAGCCATAGGGCCTTCTACAATGTCATAGTCATGGGCTTTTCCTAGACGACAAGCTACGATAAAATCCAACCATTCTTCTGTCATTTCGTCGAAATGCTTAATTTTCAAACTATCATTATGAATATATTCGTATTCATTTAAATAACCTATTCCATTAAAACGAGTAGCCCAGCGAATAGCTTGTTCCGGTATTAGCGTACAATAAAATCCAAAATAAAAATCTTTATTATATCTTTGAATGCGAATTTCTGGTGATTTTACAATTTCTTTGCTACCGTGATACAGAATCATAACTCGCCTCCTCTGCTTGGTATATTAGTTGTAACTTTACTACATTGCAAAATTTTACTGCAAAAAATGTGTTACCACTCTTGACAAATAGTTCGATATCGAATTATATTGTAACCATGGAATATCAGTACATTTTCCGTTATGCTTCTCGTCTAAGAGAAAAGGGCAATGCTTATTTGCTAGCCGAGCTCAAAAAAGCCGGTTTGCAAAGTTTGTCACCTAGCCACGGAGATATGCTAGCCTATTTATTCATGCACAAAATGTGCACTATGAGCGATTTGGCTAAGTTTGTACGGCGCAGCAAATCTACTTTGACGGTTTTGGCCGACAAGTTAGAAAAAAGCGGCTATATTGAGCGTTGGCCCAATCCTGAAGATTCGCGCAGCATTTTAGTAGGCTTAACTGAAAAAGGTTTGGCTTTGCAACCAGTATTTGAAACAATTTCTCAGGGTTTAACTAATTTGGTAGCCGAGAAACTCACCAATGCTGAAGCCAAAACTTTGGAAAAACTTTTAGGTAAATGTATTGAGTAAAAATTTGCTTTATTTGCCAATTCAGCAGTTTTTTATCCGGTTTTAGTTCGATATCGAATTAAAGCTATAAACTAAGGAGTAACAAATCATGGCTAATTATAAATTTGGACATATCAATTTTGAGGAAAATCGCGTTGAATTGCACGATATGCTCAGCTTAACCGGAGCGGAAATTTCTTACAATTCTCTACCTGCCGGAGCTGGTGTGCCTTTTGTTCACTCTCACAAAGAGAACGAGGAAATTTATATCGTTTTGGATGGTAAGGGCCTCCTCTTTGTGGACGGAGTTGAAACCGAAATTAAAAAAGGCGATTGCTTCCGCATCGATCCTAGGTCAGCGTTGCTTAAAGGCTGCTGCCGATTCTGTTTTACAATACCTT
>SFMI01000108.1 GCA_004554425.1 Candidatus Saccharimonadota bacterium
GTGGGTTAAGATGAACCTCTAGGTCGATCGCTTACACGATGATAAGCTTGGTTTAGAAGTTGCTGTTCAAAATATTTTCAAAAGAAAAAGACGTTCTGTCGTAAGACAGGGCGTTTTTTTTTGCTTTTTGTCAGCTCAGCCGCAACTTGAGAACAAGGACTAAACACAAACAAGCTTGTAAGCAACAAAATATCCGCTTGCTATAAAATGAACGCGTTATAGCTGATGTAAAGGAAAAAAGATGTTTTTGACAAATTTGCCGCAACTTTCGGTTATTTGCTTTTCTTTCGTTGGAAAATATTGTACATTTAGATGATTGAGTTTTGCCGAATTTTTAGAAAAAATTAGAAAAAGTGGTATGGTTTTATGAGTAGAAATTTTATAGATAAGACTCGTGTGTTTGTCCAAGGTGGTAAAGGGGGCCGAGGCGCTTGCTCTTTTGATAGACAAAAGTTTGTACCTATGGGTGGCCCAGATGGCGGCGATGGTGGCCGTGGTGGTAGTGTTATTTTTTATGCTTGTGAAAATAGTAGTAGCCTCCTTGATTTTAAGCATCGCTCTCACTTTAGAGCTAAGCCGGGCGGTTTTGGGCGCAGTTCTAATAAAACGGGAGCCAATGGTGCCGATTTGCGGGTACCTGTTCCGGTGGGAACTTTAGTATATACCGATGAAGGTCATGATTTAATTGCCGACTTAAATGAACCTGGTGCCGAATATGTTGTGGCTAAAGGCGGACGCGGAGGAAGGGGAAATACGCGCTTCGTTACTGAAATCAACAATGGCCCACGCGATCATGAGCTCGGTGAGCCTGGTGAAGAGCGCTGGTTGCGTTTAGAACTTCGCGTTGTCGCTCAAGTTGGTATTATCGGCTTCCCCAATGCTGGTAAGTCAACTCTTCTGGCTTCTGTTACTAATGCCAAGCCTGCTATTGCAGATTATCCTTTTACGACATTATGTCCCGTACTTGGTGTTTGGGAGCGCAACTACCGCACTTTAGTTTTTGCTGATATTCCTGGTCTTATTGAAGGCGCTGCCGATGGAGCCGGCTTAGGCCACGATTTCTTGCGTCACATTTCGCGTACTAAAGTGCTTTTGCACATTTTAAGTTTAGCTGATGTAGACAAAGATGAGCCTTTGGCTAAATATGATCAAATTAGGAAAGAGTTAGAATCTTATGATGCTTCTTTAGCTAATCGTCCTGAAGTGGTAGCTTTAAATAAGATTGACTTACCTGATAAAGAAGAAGAATTGGAAGCTATTAAAAAAGCTGCCGCAGAGCGTGGACTTAAGTTACATTTAGTCTCTTGTTATACTCGTTCTGGTTTAGATGAGTTAATTATGGACGTTTTTGAAACTGTACAACATGCTCCCGATTTGCCTGCTTTTGAAATTACTCCTGAAGTTGCACCTGCTCCAGAAGACTTTACTATTAGTCGTGAAGAAGACGGCTGGCACGTAGATGGTGTACGCGTCAATAAGTTGGTGCGTATGACCAATTTATATGAGGAAGAATCTGTCAACCGTATGCAGCGCCGCTTCAATGCTTGGGGAGTAGAGAGGCGCTTATGTGAAGCTGGTGCTGTTCCTGGCGATCCTGTTTTTATCGCTGGTCACGAATTTAGTTACGATCCTGCTCCTGTTTGGTTAGACGATACTGAAGAAATTGAAGAGCTTGACGTGCGTCCTTCACAAAAAGTTCGCTTAGAAAGAAAGTCTTCTGGTAATAAACGCCAATCTTTGGCCAGCTTGGCTGGTTTACGCGGCCGTGGACGCAGTAAATATTAGTCTGTTTCTGTTTAGTTGAATAAAAAAGCGGCGCTTTCAAATTTGGCAAGCACCGCTTTTTTGGCTTAAAGGCTATCCATTTCTCTAATATCTTTAGTTAGAGTAAAATTAGCTTCTTCTGAGCCGACATCTAAAGTATGAACATCGGTTTCGTAATGTTGACGAATCCAAGTAAGTAAATTCTGCACAACAAATTCCGGGGCTGAAGCGCCTGCAGTTATACCTAAATTTTCTACACCTTCAAGTTCACTGATAGTCAAATTACTCACATCATCTATAAGCAAAGACCTGACACCATGACTTCTAGCAACTTCAGCCAATCGGTTGGAATTAGAAGAGTTAGCCGAGCCAACTACTAAAATTAGATCGCAAACTTTAGCTAATTCTTTAACAGCTTTTTGTCTATTAGTGGTAGCGAAGCAAATATCTTTAGCTCTAGGTTGAACGACAGAAGGGAAACGCTTCTTGATGGCTTCAATCATAGTTTGAGTTTCATCTACAGCCAAAGTTGTTTGGGTTAAGACGGCAATTGGCTTGTCTTTAGGTAATTGAACATTATCTAAATCTTCCACAGTTTCTATTAAAGTAATGGAATTTGGCGCTTCGCCCATAGTGCCTTCTACTTCGACATGCTTGCGATGGCCAAGCAAAACAATATGATAGCCGTCTTTGGCATAGCGCTTAGCTTCAGAATGTACTTTAGTAACCAAAGGGCAAGTAGCGTCGATAATGCGCAAATTACGCTTAATAGCTTTTTCTCTAATATCAGGAGAAACCCCGTGAGCTGAAAAAATGGTCACAGAGCCTTCAGGAATAGATTCTATATCGTCAACAAAAATAGTACCCTTATCTTTTAATTCTTTGACAACATGATAATTGTGAACAATTTCATGACGCACATAAACTGGAGCTTGGAACTTTTCCAAAGCAAAATTTACTATCGAAATAGCGCGATCAACGCCAGCGCAAAAACCACGGGGCTGAGCTAAATAAATATGCATAACCGACAAGCCTTTCACTTACCGAACAAAGCCTATTCTATAAGCTTTTAACTGATAACCTTTAGGATTAACAAACTGTATTTGCCGTTGGGGGGAATTTTTTTTTGCAGAGAAAATTCCCTTCCCGGCGTTATTTTTCTAAAGTTCACATTTTATAGCTCTGTTTGTTTTTAGGTAATTTAGGAGGCTAGAATTATGCATTCGCGTTGGACAATATCTTTATTGGCAGCTGCCTTGGTGGGAATGCCTACTTTAGCCAAAGCAGAAAAAGCCAATCAATTTGAGTATTTTTTGGCCCAACAGCCTAAAATAGAGCGAACTGTGGTTGACGGCTTAGAAATCACTAATATCGTTATTGACCAATCTAAAAGCAATTCCACCAGTTCAGCTCCAAACAAAAAAAATGCTGTTGTAAAGTCTGCACCTAAAGACGGCAATGATGGTACATACCCGCTGGCAGGCTCTTCTAAAGCCAAAAAACACCAAGTCAAAACAATCGCTGCTCCTAAAGATGGTACCGAGGGCACTTATCCTACAGCTAAAACAAAATCTAGCAGCAATGTTTCTTCAGATAACCAGTTTACTGTAAAAATTAGGCCAGCTCAAGGAAATAAAAATGAACAGACGACAGGCGTTTTGATGCCTGCACCAGCTATTCCAGCTCTCACTGTGGGTGAGTCTGGATTTCAATACGATAATGGAGTGTTGGAAACTTCTGAAGTAACATCAGCTAAAGATAAGGCCTTGAGCGTCCCTTATGTGCCTAAAAATGTGCAAACAGTTACCGAAAATGCTGGCTATCCAACTACAGAGCGAGAGCTTAAAGCCTTGCTTGAAGATCCTAAGCTGACTCGCACTACGCCTAGATATTTTGTCGATAATTGTATGCGCAATGCTGAGATAAACAAATTCGCTAAAGCCAAAGTACGCTATGATATAGCTTCAGTCAGAGGAGCTAATCTTTTGCTTTTGGCTTTCCATATGCCTCCCTTGCCGAAAGAAGGTGGCCAGGCAGCTAAAGCTTGGATTTTAGATGGCAATAAAGGAATACGCACTATTGATATGCGTGATTTGCCTGTGGGCGTCTACCAATTTTGTGCTTTGGCTTTAGATCAAAATAATCAGCCTACGGCTAAGCCAAATACGGATCGTTTTATGGTTCGTTATGGTGGCTTGGAAGCTTTGGTTGACTATAATGATCGGCGTTATATTATGCTGGGAGCCAAAAATGACAAACCCAGCGGCTTTGCTGATGTGGAATTGGCCGACGCTGTAGCCGAAACACCACTTTTTAAAATTGTACCAGCTACTTGTGTGCTGCGCCCCGGAGAACATATTGTACTTACTGCCGAGGCTTTGCCTACTAAGCATGAGCAGCGTATTCAACGTATCCATGAGCATTATGGCCTAAAGGTCAAAAATACTACCGACACAGAAGAAAATGGCGCTGAGCCCACACAAGCCAAGAAGAAGCGTTATTTATGGGCTATATCTGGCCGTGGCAGATTAGAAGTTATCAACGATAATAGCGCCATCTATTATGCTCCCAAAGATGACACTACCGGAGCGCAGATTAGTTGCCGTGAGGAAGGCAGCGACAATGTGGCTACAGCTTCTATGTATGTTACCACTATGCCGCTGGGAGAGATGCCGCGCTTGGAGGAGTTTACCCCTTAAATACGATCGTTTTCAAGTACAGTTGCTAATGGCTAAGGATAATTTTGGGGCTAACGCTAAAAGAGTTGTGCTTGTCTTTTTTTTGCTGATGGCTTGAGTTGTGATTTGCGCACCCACAGAGAGTTGGGCAGTCTGATAATTTGGCCGCTCAACTCAAGTTTATTGAGAGCGGCTACCAAATGGCCTAGTGGACAAGAGGTGCGCAAAGAAATTGTGCTTGTATCGGTGCCGCTAAAGTCTAAAGCGTCTAAAATAGAGCGCTCTAAACTATTCAAATTATCTTTAGGTATTGCTGCTGACTCTATTTGGGATGTAGAGAGCAACACTCCCAAGCTATCCAACACATCTAAACTGTGACGTACTAAACCTGCTCCGTTAGCTATTAGCTCTAAGGGCCCTTCGCTCTGCTGGCTGTTAATAGGGCCAGGTACAGCTAATACTTGACGTCCTAGGTCGGCGGCCAAATTGGCAGTAATCATCGCTCCACTTTTATAATTAGCTTGTACAACAACTATTGCTCTAGATAAAGCTGCGATAATGCGATTGCGATAGGGAAAATTGTAGGGCAGCGGCTGAAAATTTTCCGGATATTCAGAAACTATTACTCCTTGTTCCTCTATAGATTGGCTCAGCTTTTTGTTAGATCTTGGATAACATATATTGATGCCGCTACCCATAACAGCTACTGTTTGGCCGCCACCTTCCAGAGCGCCGCAATGAGCGCAAGTATCTATGCCCAAAGCTAGACCGCTGACTACAGTTAGGCCGTGTTTTGCCAGTGAAGCACTTAACTCTAAAGCCATAGCCTGGCCGTAACCGTCAGCATTGCGTGAGCCTACTATAGCTACTCCATTATTCAAGTTGAGAGTGCCACTACCGCGACAATATAAGATAGAAGGCGGATCTTCAAGATCAAATAGTTGCTGTGGATAATCATGACTGCTGACGGTTAATAATTTGTATTTTCGACTATAAATTTGCCAGCGTTGTTTAACTTCATCTAGTTTTGGAAATAGAAATTTTTTGCTCTCTTCGCGTTGTTCATTTTGCCGCTCTATTTCTTCTTTGACCATTTCAGGATTAAATTTGCACAAACTGGCTAAACGATTGAGTTTAGTTTCCGATACTCCTTTAATCATCGATAAATACAGCCAAAAAAGGGAATAATCACAATTATTGAGGCCACTACCCAAAAACATCAAATCTTTTCCTCCAGGCATAAAGGTTTTCTTTATATTGCCAGCAAGTTGTTTACGTTTATTAAGCGAAGTATAAAATGTTCATTAACTGATAATTAAATAAAAATGAACAGTTCTAATATAAAACCTTTAATGTGGCTCTCTTAAAGCTCTTCTCCTCCCATATTGGTCACGAGCTGTGAGAATAACGTTTTTTAGTGTGCAATCTCCGAGCCTATTTGAAAAGGAAAAGCTGAGCCATCCGTCTAAGTTTCTGAAAGTAATTTGATATTTTTTTAGCTCAGGAGGCTTCTGCCGCATGTCTGACAATATGGGATATATCCCACCCACAGTTTCTCCGGTATGCAACATGATTTTAGAGCGCTTGGAGCGGGCACACGCGGGGGACTTTGATTTACAGTCTTTAGCCCTTATTGTGGTTGAGCAATTAGCAATTGTTGACAAAACTCAAAAAGAAGTAGTTGCTAAATTGGAAGAAGGCGGCAATGAGTGCTTAGAGATAGCTCCTGAGATTATTGAAGAAGTGAAAGCTTCTTTAGAATATTACAACTCAGGATTGCGTGGAATTCTTACTTACATCGAAACTAAAGATGAAGAAGCCTATCAGCAAGCAGCTGAAGTAATTCTGAATGTTGGCATTGATGGACGTTTAATTTTTGAAGGCTATAGCCGCGAAGAGGGCGAGATGGGCCCGACCAACATGCCTATGATTAATGTGTTGGTTCGTCTTTGTGACGGTTTTATTCAGGAAGCCGTTACCAAAGCCGCTATAGAGCGCACTATTGTCAATATTTATGTAAATGCTAGAGTGGCCGCCAGTGATGTAATCTCTAACGAAGAAGCTAACGAATATCAAAAAGAGAGCTTAATGGGAGCTTACTGTGACTTCGCCGATACTGTTCTGGAGCTTCGCTCAGTTTTAGATGACGGTCCCGAAGCCATGCAACCATACATTGAAGATATTGTCAATGCTGGCACTTCTTTGCGTCAATCTGTAGAAAATTTCACTATGGCTTTGGCCACTAAGGGAGATAGTAAACTTCCTCAGGTAAATTTGATTATCAATTTAGCTAAGTCTTGGAAAAATGGGCGCCTCAATGACGAAGCTTTCCTCAAATCCTTAGAGCAATTCCGTACTAATATTGATGATTTGTGGCGCGAAATTGAATCTTTGGTGGCTATTCCCAACGACTGTGAGCAAATCGGTCAGCAAATGGTCGGTTGCCGAACAGCTTTTGAAGATCATTTCAAAGCTATCGACATGTTGGAAAACACAGTTCAAGGTCAGGAAGATAGTTTTGATGCAGCTATCGCTTTGCTTTTGAAAGCTGCCGACGAACTTTATGCTAGCAAAGAAGGCTTCGACAGTATTGGCGAGCAAGCTGATAAGGTGCCTTGCATCCATTGTGGAGCTTACAACGATCCTGGCAATCGCACTTGTTCTAATTGTGGAGCTCGTATGCTTAATTCCACTATGGGTGGAGCTATGCAAACTTCCACTGTGGAAATTCAGGAAGAGGGCGGACAAGTACAGTACGGCGGCGAGTTAGTTATGACTAAAAACTTAGTCGCTGTCTTTGAAGCTGTCAATAAAGTAGCTGAAGGTAGAATTTCTGGTGAAGAATACAGCGAAGTGCTCGATTGGTTCCGCAATTTGATCGAAGACAATTTGATCAATTTGCCTCCCGAGCCCGAACTTGATGGCTCTGGCCTCGATGAGGAAGAGCTCGAACAGCTTCACATAATTGAAACTCAAATTGTCAACAGCCGAGCCGAGATCGATAATGGTGCCAGAGCTATGCTCGAAGCTGTGGAACACTTACGTAAATTCGTAGAGGATAATAACTCTCTCAATTTGGTCGAAGGTGTACGCGAGTTGCGTGACGCTTCGATTAAAGTGCAACGCGGAGCTAGAGAGATCGATGAACTGGTCAAGGCTTGCCGAATTCAGGCCGGTCTGCCTGCCGACGATGAAGAGAGTGTGGAAGAGTAAGGTTATAATGACAGATTTTTCTAATACTGAAGAGTCTGTACGCCCCGAGCGAATTCGCTTGGGGCAATTCCTTAAACTAGCCGGGTTAATAGGTACCGGTGGTGAGGGGAAGATGCTCATTCAGCAGGGGTTAGTTAGTGTCAACGGTGAGCCGTGTTTCCAGCGTGGCCGCCATCTCAATCCTTCCGATATAGTAAAATTGGAAGGCCGAGAGTATCTGGTGTCAGACTTCACGGATTATGAGTTTTGAACTTATAGGGCGGCACAGCCGTCTAGTTAAAGAGATAAAGCGTCTCGATTCTCCTAGCCATCGTTTGGAGACAGGACGCTTCTTAGTTGAGGGCATACGAGTTGTAGAAGAATTACTTTCTTCAGACTTAGACATTGTCCACTTGCTTATTTCTGAGCGTTTACTTGCTTCCGAGGTAGTTCAATGGGCTGAAGAAGTCAAAAGAAAGCGTCCCGGAGCTTCAGTCTGGATTGCCGCCGATTCCATTATGCAAGATTTGTCTTGTGCTAAAACCAGCCAAGGCGTTTTGGCTGTTGTTGAATTGCCAGAAATAAAGCCGGAAGATATATTGCGAGTTTCCCGCCTTTTAGTCTTGAGTCAAGTCCAAGATCCTGGCAATGTGGGTACGTTAATTCGCTCTGGTTTAGCTTTTGGTTTTGAAGCGGCACTTATTTGCGGTGGGGCAGATCCTTTCAATGCTAGAGCTGTGCGCTCAGCAGCAGGAGCTGTTTTTCATATGCCAGTTCTGCGTGTAGATGAGCGTGATTTAGACTCTTGGAGTCAGGATCTCAGAGATGAAGGTTTTACTTTAATTACCGCTGAGGCTCATGGCGGACAAAATATTAAAGATGTCAATTTCCCTGCCAAATCGGCACTTATTTTGGGAGCGGAAGTAAAAGGCGTTGATAAGTCTTGGCGCAGTAAGGAGCATATAAAGGTTCATATTCCCTTATCGGCCAAGAGTGAATCTCTGAATGTTGCTGCGGCCGGCGCAGTAATTATGTACGAAATGGCTCGTTAATTGCTTAAAAAATTTTACTACGAGTGACTAAATAACGCTATTTGATGAGAGTGAGATTGTTAGCGAACGACAAAAATAAAAATTGGCATTAGCTTTTGGTGGGTATATTGGTTCTGTTGGCGAAAGAGTCGGCCCTTTTGGACTGATCTATTCTATCTAGAGCGTGAGGATTTATGGTTGATATAAGACGTGGTTTGACTGCGGTTGCTTTAGTTTGTCTCTTAGGATGCTCTTGCTTAGGTTATGCTGCAGCTGGACAAAATAAAGAGGGTGTGCCTAACGGTAAACAAGCTGTCACTTTAAATTCTGATCGCGGCGATTATAACGAAAAAGAAAAGCTAGTCAGACTTATAGGCAATGTAAAATTTACTTGCCAAGACGCAGTCATGACTTCTTCTTTTGCCAAATATCATACAGATACGCAAGTTGCTGACTTCCAAGGTAACATCAAACTGACTCAGCCTGGTACTTCGGTCACAGGTCGTTCTCTGCGCGTTTATTATGGCAATC
>SFMI01000109.1 GCA_004554425.1 Candidatus Saccharimonadota bacterium
ATATCCTCGTCCAGCTTTTTGGCCAGAGAGGTGATATACTTTTCCGAATCCGTCGTTGCGATCGCATAGGGCGCGCCCGCAATGTTCACTCGCACTTTATTAACCATCGTATCCTCACTTTGCACGCCGCGCGGCTTCTGCACGGCGGGAGCGGTTCCGAGTTTCCCGGTTTTTCGGACGCATTTTCGGGATCTTCGGGCACAAACCCGCCTGCGCCCGAAAACCGGGGCGCGGCTTTTTCGTTCTGAGCGGAATTTCTCTCCGAATTGCCGGGGTGCCGCCGTTCTCCTGCAGCGGCCCACGGCCCGCTGTACCCTTATTATAATATAAATGGAGCGCAAGAAAAAGTGCTAAATCTGAATTTTTAGCAGATTTGTCAGAAAGATGGGTCCAAAAATAGCAGTAACGGCAAAAATTGGCTCTTTTCCTTGCATTCATGCGCAGAACTGATTATAATATCATTGTTGTGTAGCAGGGCTGAGGGAAAGAGGAGAATTTCCCTGCTGCGTTCAAATTCAGAAAAAGCACCCGTGAGTGTGCGGATAGGAGTTCCTTTATGACTACGAAAGAATTTGCAAAAATTCTTCAGGATCTTTAATAGTAGCGTAATGGTGGAAAATATAAGGAGCAGCTAGGCGCTTTCCCTGACGTCCTATCAATTGCTCATGTATGGAACGTTCCCATTTCATACCTTTATAGTAACGAATAAAAAGATCGTGGCGTCGCTCTAATTTAGTAACGTACTTAAATGAATGGAAAAAGCAAAGCCAGTAAGCATCTAGCATACCTATGCTGTTGTCTAAATTAGGAATAATTTCTCTAGTGATAATTTGTAAGTCTTTAGCAAAATGGACTTCATCAGCGTCCAAACGCATAATCCATTCTGTTTCCGCAGGCAGCATTGCAAAAGTGTTGTTGCGCGCGGTAGAGTAGTCTTTGAAGACACTCTTTTCAATGCGCATACGCTTTTCTTTATAAAGCCGAGAATTCTCTAAAACTGCCATATTCTCTTCATAGTTGCCATTTAAATCCACAACTGCATAGTCGACAGCGTCTGCCGCTGCCTCAAGACAAACTGACAATAATGGCTCAGTTTGAGCGCCTACTAAAATGGTTGCACATATAAAAGGATGGTTAGAGGAGTTGCAATTGATTGTTGTGTCAGTATTTGGCATAGTACTTCAAGTATAAACTTTTTGTAGCAATAAAGCAAAAAAACTGCAGCCTAATAAACTGCAGTTCTTTTTATTTAGGTTATTTTTTGTTGTATTCGTGAAGTAGACGAATAACTTAGGAAATAATGCTGCCTTCTTCGTTACGGCAAATTTCATCTATTTCCGATTCAATGTCTTCTTCATCGCGATTGGTAACAAAGCCAAATTCGATAGCCAAAGTCTTACGAGCTTGCTTTAGCATCTGCTGTTCTTTGGGAGGCAGTTTATGATTTTTGGAAAGGACCGTTAGATCGCGAATTACTTCCGCTAATTGGTAAACATCGCAACTTTTTACTTTGCGTAAATTGAAGTTATAACGATCAGAAGAACGAGTAGGTAGAGTGCTGTCGGCAGTTTTCAAATGAGAAACAATTTTGAGAATTTCTTCTTTGTCTACTAGAGGTCTAATCATGGCATTTTTTTTGCTAAGATTGACTTTTATTCTTAGACGATCGTTTTGAAACGATATACAAGCCAAATCGCAATCTTGGTCGAGAATCACCTCGTGTTCGATGCTCTCTACAGTGCCAAGACCGTGAAGCGGATGCATAACTTTACTTCCGACACTAAACATTATTTTTTTACTCCTGTTGCTTTTGAGATTGGCACGGCGCATCAACTCCTAATTGGAGCGAACAGGCATGTCAATCTCTGCCGGTTTTAATATCGGGCAGTTATC
The DNA here is from genome assembly GCA_004554425.1 of Candidatus Saccharimonadota bacterium. Classification (GTDB taxonomy): domain Bacteria; phylum Vulcanimicrobiota; class Xenobia; order Xenobiales; family Xenobiaceae; genus Bruticola. The sequence goes on from SFMI01000109.1 coordinate 1,894, forward strand.
GAAAGCTGCCGAAATTAAAACTAATTTTTAAATTGCTCGAGCTTGGCGAGCGTAAGTTCTGGATGGACAGCCATAGAGGTTTGTAAAGTGAGAGTTGCACATAAAACTCCTCGCTCGACGGCTTGACGGAAACTCAATCCGTCTAAGAGTCCACATACAGCGCCTGAGGTAAGAGCATCGCCTGCACCGACAGTGTCAGTGACAACGGTTGAAATTGAAGGAATAAATTCAATCATATCCTGTCCGTCTTCACGACTAGCGATTAATACGCCCTCAGGGCCTAAAGTAATTATACCCCATTTTACTCCACGATTAAGCAATTCTAGACCGGCACGTTTGACGTCTGCAGCACTGCGCAAGGGGAATCCGACCAAAACTTCAGCTTCTTCGCGGTTGGGAGTGACCATAGTGATCTGATCCAGGAAAGGCACTATTTGCTTTGCTTTGGAAACAGAAATAGGCTCAACACAAATGGGCAGGCCGCGTTTGCTGCATTGCTCAAGGCAAAATACCAGAGTAGGAGTAGGGATGTCGGCGTCAACGACTACGAATTTTGCACTATCAAAAAACTCTATATTGTTATTAAGATACTCTGGAGTGAGCATCTTAATGATGTCTAGATCGGCCACAGCCGATTCCAAATCTCCATAATGATTTAGAATCGCCAAAAATATGCCGGTACGCTGATCTTTAGATACTAAGACCCTGCTTAAATCGACGCCAGCGGAACCAGTTATCTCTAGTATCTGCCTACCGTATAGATCATCGCCTATAACACTCAATAATGTGGCTTGTACATTCATACGGGCCAGATTCTCTGCAATATTGCGAGCCACACCGCCTGCTGTAGTGCGAACCATACCTGGATTGGAAGTCTTGGCCACATGATAAGAACAAGTGTGGCCTTTTATATCCAGATTGGCGGCTCCTATAACGAGCGCACTGCTCTGAGGGGTCTCCATAACTTTGCCTCCGCGTGATACTATTGCCTATTTTTTTTTGACGCATTCTCCGCAGTTACAGCTGCGGAACTTTTAGACAGAGGTAAGTGGTCGCACCCGACTAAGCGGGTTTTGGCCAATCGCTGTCCAGTGGGGACGTCTCACCCACATCTAAATTTTTGGCTGCTTTAGTGTTACAAAGTAGTTAAGGCGGCGTAAGTTTACTTACGAGCCAAAAAAAGAAAGCCTAACATTGATACTGATAGGCTGTTGTTCGTCTTCTGCCCAATATTTTTAATATTTATGCAAAAAACTCCCCGCTTTGTGAAAGGTCTCATCAATCGCCAGCTTTTTTCTGAGAAAACAAACTGACAATTTCCTGCCAATTTCTTTAATATGGACACGAGTCTATTTGTGCCCATAGAGACGGAAGCCCTCCGCTTTCGTGAGAGCACTACAACGCAGCTTCGAGAAACCGCAGCAATTTATACTCTCCACCGATTACAGAAATAAGGCATACCAGCGCCACTTCTCAGTTTCACTTCTTCCCTAAATTTTTCTCTCCCTTCTTATAGTTGAATTTGTGCATATTTTTTTTATTTATTTATATCGCGTTATGTATATAAATATATAACCAGGAAAATGCTCACCGTCTGCCTACGATACGCAATGTCAGTAATTGCATAGTCAATAAGGGATCTCCACCAGTTTTGAGGCGCAAATCCGCTTGACATAAACTGTGAAAGGCGTCTCTCAAGTTGATCTCTTTCCAATTGCGCAAATCTTTGAGAAGATAATTTATTTGAAAATCTTTTTTATCGCTCATTTGCTGAGCCAAGTTATTTAAATTAAAGCCGTATTTAGAGGTAACATCTAAAGCTTGGGCCAAATCACGCAAGTATTTATTGGTAAACGCAATTAGAGTTAGGCTGCCTCTTTGGGCATTGTCTTCCAAAAGTGAAGCACAAGTTTGCATAGCTTTTTTGTAGTCTTTTTGAGTGAGCGCCTTTGTATATTCCCATACTTTTACTTCATTACTTTGGTGTATAACTAAGCGGACGTCTTCTATGTCTATTATTTTCTTATCACCAACATAAAAAACTAATTGATCCAGTTGAGAACTCAGCTCTAGTAAATTTGTACCAACTCGATTTTGTAATTCCTGAGCGGTTTTGGAATCTTTGAATTTACAACCTTTCTCTTTCAAGCAAAGCTCTATCCAGCGGGGGAGATTATAAGTGGAAACGCTGCAATTTATTTCTTGGGCAAAATCTTGAGACCATGTAATCAGTTTGCTTTTAGATTTCTTTGCTTCATTGTGGCTGACTAAACATATGACAGTACTACCTTCTTGCAAAGTTTCTTTAAATGTCTTTTCAATTTTTTTTACTGTAGATTCAGCAATATTCTGATAAAAATGTAACTCTAAAAGACGCTTATCGGCAAGCATAGGTAATTCGCGTAAAGCGTTAACTAATTCGGCCGCTTTCGTGGATCCGTTACACTCGAGGCGTGTATAATTAAAATCGCCGAAGTCGGCGTCTACGATGGAACTGCGCAGCAAACGCATGACTTCAGAAATTAAATATTCGTCCTCTCCGTACAATATATAAACGGTCGCTTCTTTAATTTTTTTTGTCTCCAGCATACGCATGGCATCTTCAGCAGCGTAACGGGCCATAATAAACTCCACTATTTCAGCTATTTTATGAATAATTCCGCAACCGATTTATTCACCTGAGAGGTATCACCTGAGAGGTGCGGTTGCGGAATCTAACAAACGTGTTGGCTTTTACTTTTGTTCTAACACTTTAGAAAAATCGAAAGGAGGGCGGAATACGCCTTTTTCGGTAATAATTGCCGTAATTAACCTTGCAGGTGTAACATCAAAAGCCGGATTGGCTACCTCTATGCCTTCGGGAGCTATGCGCTTGCCTGCCATTGTTGTGAGCTCTTCGGCTTTGCGCTCTTCGATAGGTATGTCTTGGCCATCATGCAAATTCAGATCTATAGTTGAGTAGGGAGCAGCCACGTAAAAAGGTATATTGTGTTCTTTGCAAAGCACAGCTACGCTGTAGGTGCCTATTTTGTTGGCTACGTCTCCGTTGGCGGTAATGCGGTCAGCTCCAACTACAGCCATATCTATTTGGCCACGTTGCATGAAATGACCAGCCATATTGTCACATATCAAGCGTACGGGAATATTATCCTTATGCAATTCCCAAGCTGTCAGACGAGCACCTTGCAAAAAAGGTCTGGTTTCATCAGCCCAAACCATTTTTACTTTGCCATCTTCAAAGGCGGCTCTAATTACACCTAAAGCTGTGCCATAGTCGGCTGTGGCCAGAGCTCCAGCATTACAATGGGTTAAAATGCGAGCGTTATCCGGTACTAAAGCCGCTCCGTGACGTCCTATGGCCTTGCACATATTTTCATCTTCGGCAGCTATTTCTTGAGCACGTTTTACCATTTCCTCAACTACTGTGGCCGGATCGTCAGAAGCAGTCCAAACTTTTTCCATCTCTTTGAGAGCCCAGAAAAGATTAACGGCTGTTGGTCTGGTTGCTCCTATAAGCTTGGAGGCACTCGCCAGCTTTTCTTTCAAGGCTTCAATTGGCAAAGACGCATTATTCAAGGCAGCTAAAGCCATGCCATAGGCTGCGCTTACGCCAATAGCTGGAGCTCCGCGTACTTTCATTGTCTCTATGGCCCAGGCAATTTTTTCCTGATAATCCGGCGTACCCGCTGTAAAACGCGCAAAACGCAGGCAGCGTTTTTTGCTGCCTGCACACGAAAAAATGGGCGGTGGAGGCCGATTTCTACCCCCAAACCGCCGAAAATAATATAAATATTTAGGTCTTATTAAAAAAGGTGCTACACTGACCGCAAATCACATTGCAGGAGG
>SFMI01000110.1 GCA_004554425.1 Candidatus Saccharimonadota bacterium
GCTAACTTGTTGCAATTCCGTATTGGAATTGGTCGTTGGCAATTTGCTTCATTTAATCAATTTTTCTATGAAAGGTTCGGTTTTGGTAGGCCTTAACGTTATGGTTTATACCGTACTTTTCAGCCGCATTCCGCGTTTTGGAATTGTAACTTTGTGTGGACTGGCCACAGCAGCGGTCAATTTTATTTTAACTGGTGGCTTTAAGTTTTTTGCTCTTTATTGCATAGTTGTGGAAGCTTTGGTTGTAGATATAATTTTTGTGAAATTCGGTCTCAATAAAATAAGTGTTATGAGCGCTTGTATAATAGCGGGAATTGTGGCCAGTTTGTGCGGCTTATTTAATGGAGTAGTCTTTTTGGGCATAGATGTATCTCAAGCAGCTCAGCGTATTTCCCAAAGCCCACTTACCTTGGGGCAGCCTTTGGCCGTTATTTTAGCTTTTATTATCGCTTGGCGTATTGTAGTAGGCTGGGCTTTTGGTTTAGTTTCCTGTAAAATTTTAGAAGTGCTCAATCCTGAATTAGCTAGAATTATGCCAGGCGCTGTACAGAATGAAGTTGCGTTAGCAAGCTCTAAGAGTAAGGTGGACAATTCAGAGAAAGCGAAGGCTGTTTAATAATTATGCTGCAAGTAAAAAATTTTTTATTTACACTGGGGGCGGTAGCTTCTTTAACTTTGAGCTGTGCGGCTCAGCCCAAAGCGATCGATTTGCCTAAGCCGGTTACTACTGGCGGCTGTCCGATTATGGATGTATTCAGTAATCGTCATGCCGAGCGTGATTTTTTGTTACAAAAAGATATTCCTAGGCAAATTGTCAGCAATTTGCTTTGGGCCACTTGGGGTATCAATCGTGCTGACGGTAAGCACACCGCTCCTACTGCTATGGATAGGAGAAATATTGATGTTTATGTAGCTAAGGCTGATGGTCTTTGGCATTATGATGCCATTAACAATAAATTAGTGCTGGTCAAAAGCGGAGACGCCCGTAGAGGCAAGTTCAAGGAAGCCCCTATGCTTTTTTATTACGCTGCGGTGCCGGATAATTTTGCCTATTCTCACGCTGGTTCACTATATCAAAATGCCGGCCTTTACTGTGCCTCTATCGGATTAGGTAATGTAGTAGTGGGAGCTAAGCCTACTATGGATGAAATTAACCGCGACTATAACTTGGGGGGAGGAGTGAAAGTTTTAGTTGCTCAGGCTTTTGGCTGGCCAAAATCTTCTAAAAAAGTTGATCCTGCAACTTTGCCAATTAACCCTGGTCGGCGCAGTCCTGACGCTTATTAGTTTTTAGTCTTTTAACTTAATGTCCGGGAAAAGCTTGAGCTTAGCGCGAATAGCATCCCGGATTTTTTTTGAAGGGAATAAACCATGTCCGATACTTTGTATATTGTCGATACTATGTATCAAATATTTAAAAGCTTTTACGGTTTGGGGCGCAATGCTCGTTTAACCAGTCCGCAGGGTGTGCCTACCGGAGCCGTTTATGGCTTAGCCAGAACCCTAAAAAGTTGGCGCCACAAATTGGGCATGGAATATTGCATTTGCGCTTTTGAAAGTCCAGTACCGGTATTTCGCTGCGAACTTTCTCCAGAATACAAAGCCAACCGTCCGCCTGTTGATCCAGATCTAAAAGTACAAATACCTTTAGCTATTGATATGTGCCGCCATCTAGGCTATACGATAGTTTCTGCCGATGGCTATGAAGCTGATGACGTAATTGGCACTTTGGCAGCCAAAGCTTTACAAAAAGGTTGGAAAGTTCGTGTTATGTCTAAAGACAAAGACTTGGCACAATTGCTAGCGTTGGAAGGTGATATTGCCGTTATGATGCCTTCAGATGGCAAAGCTAAGGATCACTATGTAGACAAAAATACTTGCCAGGAACATTATTGCGGCGTACCTGCCGAGCTAATCGTCGATTGGTTGGCTTTAATGGGCGATACTTCAGATAATATTATCGGTATCAAAGGTATAGGCGAAAAAACTGGTGCCAAGCTTTTAAATAAATGTGGCAGTTTAGATAAATTGATGGAACAACCAAATTTAGCCGGCCGTTTTGCTGCTGAAATTGCCGCTTCCCAAGAGCGCTTGCGTCTAAATAGATGCTTGGCTACTGTGTGCAAAGATGTACCTTTGCCTTTTGAATTAGAAAATTTAGCCGATTTTGCTATAAAAAATCCCGACAATGAAGCTGAAAACTTTTGCAACAATTTGGGGATAAACTTGGGTGCATTAAACTAAATAATGAATATTACCCAATTTTTAGATCAATACGAGCTACATGATAGTTTGCTTGAATTTGTAAGTTACAATGCCGAAAAAGAAGAGCTAGAGCTAAAAATAAATTTTTGTTACTGGATGCAAAGTAATTATGATAATTTGTCTCCGGAAACAGGTTTAGTTTTAGTGAAATTTTATGATGTAACTGAATATTCAGGCCTTACTGGAAATACTGATGATTTCAGTATTCTAGAGCTCAAATTAGATCAAGATGGCTCTATTATCATATCTGTTTTAGATGATGATAAAAATGAATTTTTCAGCTTAAGTTTTAAAGCTAAATATGTAGAAATTTGCAAACTGTAATAGAATCATCTAGATAACAAAAAAAAGCTGCCCGCACTGAATTTGGTGCGGGCAGCTTTTTATATGGCGTCCTTAATTGGGCCGCTTGGCAAAATGTATAGAGTTTACTTCTTCATTTCGGGCAAAGCGGCGATTTCTTGCATTAAGTATGCAGAAGCGGCGATACCAGCGTGGAAGTTCTCTAAGGAAAGGTGCTCGTTGGGAGCGTGAATTTGCTCATCTTCCAAGCCTACGCCTAAGAGGACGGCCGGAATGTTGAGCACTTTGGTGAAGGTGGAAACAATAGGAATAGAACCGCCTTCGCGTACGCGTACAGGAGTAGCGTTCCAAGCTTTCTGGGCGGCCACGTTGGCTGCGCGAAGTACTGGATCATCCGGAGAAGTCATCCAAGCGGGGCCGCCGTGATCGACGCTCACCTTGACAGTGACGGCAGGGGAGGCCAAGCGTCTAATTTCGGCTTCCAAAAGCTTGGCGATCTCTTGGTCGTCCTGGTCGGGCACCAAACGGCAAGAAATTTTGGCATAAGCTTTGGCGGGAATAACGGTCTTGGCACCTTCGCCAGTAAATCCGCCCCAAATGCCGTTGACATCTAAAGTGGGACGAGCCCAGCGACGCTCAATGCAAGAGTAACCTTCTTCACCGCAAAGTTCAGGAGAACCGACCAATTTACGGTATTCTTCTTCGTCAAAATCGAGGCCTTGCCACTCTTTGCGCTCTTCTTCGGAAAGAGGACGTACTTTGTCATAGAAGTGAGGCACGGTAATGTGGTACTTGTCATCTTTGAGGTGGGCGATAATGCGGCAAAGCTCATTGATGGGGTTAGGCACAGCGCCGCCGAACATGCCGGAGTGCATGTCGGTATCTCCGCCTTTAATTTCTACCTCTAAGTAGGTGAGACCACGTAAGCCATAAAGCAAGGAAGGCTTGCCAGGAGCATACATAGTGGTATCGGAAATAACTAAAACGTCAGCTTTCAAAAGATCGGCATGTTCGACGATCCAATTGTCTAAATTGGGGCTGCCGCATTCTTCCTCGCCTTCAATGCAGAACTTTAAGTTGACGGGCATGGCCTTCAGATCATTGAGAGTTTTGGCAGCTTTAATATGTACCAAGAACTGGCCCTTGTCGTCGGAAGTACCGCGGGCGTAGATCTTGCCGTCACGAATAGTCGGCTCGAAAGGAGGGGTCTCCCACTCTTCGATAGGATCTTCGGGCTGCACATCATAGTGGCCGTAAACTAAAATGGTAGGGCGGTTGGGGAGTTGCTCGGACTGGGCAAAAACGATAGGATGGCCGGGAGTAGGCATAATTTCTGCCTTTTCAATGCCGGCTTCATGAAGCTGACGTACTACTTCCTGAGCGCAGGCCAGCATATCCTTTTTGTGACTCTCGTCGGTGCTGACGCTGGGAATGCGCAAAATAGACTTGAGATCTTCCTCAAACTTGGCGGCATTCTCTTTCAAATAAGTGGTAATTTCCGTCATAAATTTCCTCCTGCCTGAATTTTTGAACAAGCAAAACTCACTGTGAACTCGCTCCTGTGTTTTGGAAAAGCGCAAAACAGAATCGATTGTGCAATAAAAAAAACGAGCTTCGGGTCATTCAACCCAAAACCCGTTATTCATAGGGGATTGCTATTCTACAGTGGCGGAGTGACTGGGATTCGAACCCAGGTGGGCCTTTTGGACCCTCACGCTTAGCAGGCGTGCGCCTTTAACCTCTCGGCCATCGCTCCGTGGAACGACGTGATTATAATAAGAGATGAAAAAAAAAGCAAGGGGGTAAGCTAAAAAAAGTTATCGTTAAGGAAAATATTGCTCGTCAGAAACACGGTATCTGGGATATATCATAGTTTCGTAGTAGAAAAAATATGGGAGGAATAAGGTTCTATTTTGCAAATTTTCTGCGTAATTGAATTAAAATAATACCATAAACGGTATATGCAATATCCCGCTTATGGTATTGTCTAAAGCAGCCGCAAACAAGAAAGGAATATCTTATTATGATTAGTTTAACTTGTCCCAATTGCTCAGCCGATTTGGAGTTGCCGGAAGGTAAAGATGTAGCCTTTTGTATGTATTGCGGCAAGAAAATTTTAATAGGCGAGCGCGTTAAAGTTAGCGGTACGGTGGCCTTAGACGACAGCAATTCGGCTAGACGTAAGGCCGAAAACTTTTTAGCTTTAGCTGAAAAATATGCCAAAGAAGATGATAAGGAAAAGTATCAACATTATTTACAAAGAGCTCTTGAGGAAGATATTGGCATAGAAGATAAGGTGGAAGAACTGAGGGCTCGAGTAAGCAGAAGTTGGGCTGAAAAGTTTTTTGCTCTAGCCCAAAAATATGGCAGAGAAGGTGATCTTAAAAAATATAAGGAGTACTTAAGAAAAACTCTGGAAGAAGATAATAGCTTTAAACCTAAAGTTGAACAATTGAAAGAGAGTGTAAAAAGTACTGCTCAAAAACTTTTTAGTTCTGTAGATAGGAATGTAATAGAGGGTAAATATTCAGAACTTGTAAAAAATATGCATTGGGCCCTAAATACCGAGCCTTGTGTTAATGTGAGGATAGAAGAATATAAAGAGGGAGCTTTGTCTTATTTGTATCCAGAGCTTCACTTCAAAGAACAAACATTAACTGATCTAGATAATAAATATGGCAATATGAGAGGATGTGGCTGTGCTATAGGACTTTTTATACCGTTCTTCTTATTGTTGGCATTCCGCAATAACCCAGATTTCGCCGGTTTTCTTTTTACATTCAGTGCTTTTGTAGCCGCTATGGTTTCAATAGCTTTTGCCATTAGAGCAACGGCACAAAAGGAAGTAGAAAAAGACAAACTTGAGTCTCAAATTAAGGAAATAAACCAGGCGATCGATGAATTGCAAAAGTAACAACAGCATTACCTTTGCTTGCGTATACTATTTTTCCTAATGATAACGCGATCTAATGGATAATAATTTTGCTAATAGTGTCGGATTCGTCTACTGATACCAAAAATGAATCGTCATTAGAATTAGCTGCAGAATGATTTTCTGCGCCGTTGTTGTTCGGCCAAACTTGGGTTTGGCCGGGCGAGCCATTTCCCTTAAGACCAAATTTAGCTGCCAATTTTTTGCACAAATGCTTAGCTGCACCAGTGTGCCAAATGCTCCTCTGAGTATACTTCTTTTTTGACGAAAAAGGATCGCTTTTAGTTACTTTGAAAATGTTTGGCAAAAGTTTATTAGGGGAGAAAAAGCAACTGTGTGGCATAATCCCAACGGCTTGCTCAAGCGGGCCTTCGATATTTTCGCTTCTTTAGCGGCTGTTATTATACTGAGTCCTATTTTGTTGGCCTGTGCTGTAGCTGTTTTTATTGACGACGGCTGGCCTATTTTTTATGTGCAAGAGCGTGTGGGCAAGCGCGGATGCAAGTTTCCCTTTTTTAAGTTTCGCACTATGATTCGCAACGCCGAACACTTAGGCAGCGGCTATGAAATTTCCCAAAATGATTCGCGCATAACTAAAACTGGAGCGTTTTTGCGTCGCTGGTCTTTAGACGAATTACCTCAGCTTTTTAATGTTTTGCGTGGAGAAATGAGTTTGGTGGGGCCGCGTCCCACTTTAGCCTATCAAGTAGAAACTTATAATGATCATCAGCGACACCGTTTGGAAGTGCTGCCCGGTTTAACTGGGTTGGCTCAGGTAAGCGGTCGCAACAGTATTACCTGGCCCGAGCGCATTGAATTGGATATATACTATATCGATAATTATTCGTTTTGGTTGGATATGCAAATTATTGGGCGCACCGTAGGCGTTTTATGCAAAGGCGATGATGTATATGGCTACGGTTGGCTGCCTAAGGCCGAGCAAATCTTATCTAAATCAAAAGTCGAAACTGAGCAAGATTCCGACAAAGCTTAAGTAGTTTAACTTTCCGTTTGATCGGAGTATATTAGGAAATTAAGAAAATAGACAGAGCGAGGTTACTTACTATGGAAAAACGTACACCTGCTATTTTAGGCGGTCAGAAAGCTTTCGATCCTGGAATTCCTTTTACTGCGCCTACTACGCCGGCTTGGGAAGAAGTGGCTCCTTCTTTAGAAAAAATGTACCGCAGCGGCTGGCTTACTAAAGGTCCTTGTTTGCGCTTATTTGAAGAAAAAATGGCCAAATTGTTGGATGTGAAATATGCTATTGGCGTTTCTTCTTGCACTAGCGGTCTTATTTTAGGCTTACAAGCTTTGCAACTCGATAAAGATAAAGGCGAAATTATCGTACCTTCGTTTTCTTTTATGGCCACTTTCCATTCTATATGGTGGAATGGCTTTAAGCCTGTCTTCGTAGATTGTGAGCCTGACACTTTTACTGTTGATGTCGATCAAATGCGCCGTGCTATTACTCCCAATACTGTAGCCTTGGCTGCGGTCAGCGTTTTTGGTAATCCTTTAGATTTTGCTGCTGTGGAACGTCTGGGCAAAGAGTACGACTTGCCTGTATTTTACGATTCTGCTCACGGCTTGGGCACTATCTACGAAGGCAAACCTTTGGGTGGCCACGGTAGCTTTGAATCTTTCTCTCTGTCTCCCACTAAATTGCTTACTGGCGGTGAGGGTGGATTAGTTACTACCAATAGTGAAAAGATCGCCAAGCATATTATCGCTGGTCGCGACTATGGTAACCCTGGCAGCTATGAATGTCCTTATGTGGGCTTAAATGCTCGCATGGCTGAAGCTAACGCTATTATTGCTGCTAAAGGCGCCGACTATTTAGAAAGTTACGCTCAATATCGCAATAAAGTTGCCCAAGCTTATAAAGATGGGTTAAGCGATCTGCCTGGTCTTACTTTCCAAACTATTCGCGTTCATTCTCGTTCTTCTTATAAAGATTTTGCAGTTATCGTCGGGCCGGAATTTGGCATCAGCCGTGACACTTTAAGCAAAGCTTTAACTATGGAAGGCATCCCCAATCGTGCTTACTTTAACCCTGCCGGCCATAAGCTTTCTTGTTATGCTCAAAGCCAAGTGCACTTGCCTATAACTGAAAAGGTGAGCGACAGCATTATTTGCTTGCCTATTTCGTCTCATATGGATTTGGAGCTGGTGAGTAAAGTTTGTGAAGTTATTCATGAACTTTATGAAGTGCGTGAGCAATTGTCTTAAGGAGGCCTAAATTTGAATTTCCGCCACAAATTGGCCTTGGCGCTTTTGGATATAGTGCTAGTCTTTTTAGGCTTGGTTTTGGCTTTAGGGCTGCGCCTAGATTTTGATTTAGGCGCTATGGAACGCTTTTTACAATTAAGTAATCTTTTGCTTTATGTGGGCGTATCTATGTTGGCTGTAGTCAACTTCTCTCTTTTTGGCCTTTATGATAAAGTTTGGCGCTATGCAGGCATTCACGAGCTCTTGTCTGCTTTTTATGCTGTGGCTTTGACCGCTTCAGTGTGGGAAGCTTTTGTCTTGTTGGCTGGTGGAGCAGTTTTTCCCCGCACTTGCACAGCCACAGCAGCTTTGTTATGGCTGGCTTGTTGTGGAGGCGTGCGTTTTGGACTGCGTCTTATCAGTGTGAAAAAAAATGGCGAATTTGCTCTGGCTAGGCGAGCTTTGGTTGTGGGAGCTGATGATAGTGGAGAAGTAGTATTGCGCGAATTAGAGCGCGAAAACTCCGGTTTTAAATGTATAGGCTTAATCGACAACGACCCGGCCAAATGTCGCTTGCGCATTCATGGCATTCCTGTTTTGGGAAAAGTGGCAGATATTGCGGAAATTGCTCGGCAACTTGATGTTAGCTTTGTAATTATGGCTGGCATGCAACCTTCTTTGGTTCGATCTGTAGTTCAGACTTGTACTAAAGTTCCAGAAGTAAAGTTACGCATTATCCCTAGCGTTTCTGAGCTTTTAGATGAACATGTAAAAGTAAGTAACTTGCGAGAAGTACAAATTGAAGATTTATTAGATCGCGATCCTATCGAAGGCAATTTGGAAGCGGTTAAAGGCTATATTCAGGGTAAGTGTGTGTTAGTTACCGGTGCTGGCGGCTCCATAGGTTCGGAAATTTGCCGTCAGGTTGTTAAATTGGGAGCTTCTCGGCTTATCCTTATGGGACGTGGTGAAAATAGTATTCATGAAATTGGCATAGAATTACGCAACGCTCCTATAGTGCAATTTATAGGCAATTTGCGTGACAAAGCTCACATGACCAAATTGTTTGAACAATATCGCCCTCAGGTCGTTTTTCATACTGCCGCTCATAAGCACGTGCCTTTAATGGAGCTCAGCCCTGCTGAAGCTGTGGCTAACAATGTTTTTGGCACACAACTTTTGCTCGATTTGGCACAACAATATAAAGTGGAAAAGCTTATTTCTATTTCTACGGACAAAGCTGTTAATCCAACTTCGGTTATGGGAGCCACTAAACGTATGGCTGAGCTTATTTTGGCCTCACGTCGTGTTCCTGGATTCGCTGCAGTGCGCTTCGGCAATGTGTTAGGTTCCCGCGGTAGTGTTATTCCTACGTTTAGAAAGCAAATTGCCAAAGGCGGCCCAGTTACTGTTACCGATGAGAATATGACTCGCTTCTTTATGACTATTCCAGAAGCGGTTGGTTTAGTTTTGCAAGCTGGTGCTTTGGCCCAAGGTGGAGAAATTTACGTTTTGGATATGGGCAAGCCGATGAAAATTATCGATTTGGCTCGCAACCTAATTCGCCTTTCCGGCTTTGAACCAGATGTGGATATTCCCATTAAAATTGTTGGTTTACGTCCTGGTGAGAAGCTTTATGAAGAGCTTACCAATACTGGCGAAGAGACAGAGCCGACTGCTATGCCCAAAATCACCAAAGTAACCACCGAAGCGCCTCCTGCAGGCTGGCCTGGCGCAAAATTAGAGGAATTGCGCCAGGCAGCTTTGCTGGCTGACGATGAAGCAGCTTTGCGTTTATTGGCAGAATTGGTACCCCATTTTACCAGCGAGCAATTAAAGTGAAATTCTACATTTAAGAAATAGTCGCTTTAAGTGCGTCACTTTCGAGTGTGTCGGCTTTAGTGCTTTCACCTTCTTCCCATACTAAAGGGATTTTTATGGTAAAAGCTGAGCCGACATTTTCTTTGGAGATAAGCTCTAAACGTGCTTTTAATATATGCGAATAGTGGCGCACTAAAGCCAATCCCAAACCTGTGCCGCCATAACTGCGGGAGATACTGTCATCTGCTTGGGTAAATTCTTCAAATATTTTGGAGAATTTTTCGGAAGTCATGCCTATGCCGTTATCCTGGACGCTAAAAATTACCACTTTAGTGCAAGGTTTAAAGCTAGCCTCCACGACAGTGTAACCTGGACTATTCAAATGGGGCACAGAATAAAATTCTTCTTGAGCCTTTTGACTATCCCATATTTCAATAGAGAGCTTAATCAGGCCGTTCTTAGTAAATTTTACGGCATTACCTAATAAATTAATTAAAATTTGACGCAATTTGGCATGGTCAGTATTTAACGTTATTTCTGAATTGGGGCACTCTAATTCAAATTTATTATTGTTGACTTGATAAAGCGAATTAGTGGAAGCTTTTAATTCCATAATAAGTTCGCTTAAGGGAAATTTTTCGATAAAGAGATTTACTTTGCCAGACTCTAGTTTGGAAATATTCAAAATATCGTTAATATTAGACAGTAAGTTTAAGCCGGCAATATGAATATTTTGTAAATCTTGGACGGCGTCTTTATCTTGACGAGCTTCGGCATCTTCAATAAGCATTTCGCTATAACCGATAATGGCATTTAAAGGAGTGCGCAACTCGTGACTCATATTAGCCAGAAAATTGCTCTTAATGCGATTTGCTTCCATAGCTTCGTCGCGGGCTTTCTTTAAAGCGGCCATAGCTTTTTCTATACGGCTAGCCATAGAATCAAACGCTGTGGCTAATTGGCCTATTTCATCGCGTCTAGTAATATGGCAGCGAGTAGTGTGATCGCCGTCGGCAATTTTGTTGGCCGCCTTACTCAATTCTACAATAGGCTTAACTAAGTTATCGGCGGTGAAGAATGCCAAAATCATAAACACTGCTCCTATAGATACAGTAATTATGACGGACCATGTAACAGATTTTCGCAGTGAACTTAAAAGTTCTTGTTCAGTTTTTTCGGTAAGAACAAACCAATCGATTTGCTCACAAGCACTCCAAGCGCCGATAACTTTTTTACCGAAAATATTGTTGTATTCTTCGTCTATAACGTTACTGGATGAAATTTCTTTAGAATTATTTATTTGAGAGCCTTCTGTCTGATTTTTCTTTTGAGTATAATAGTCCGAATATTCCTTAAGAGGTTGGATTTGCTCTCCCTCAGCATCATTAAGAAGGAAAGCGCGTGTTTTCAATTCATTATTTATGCTAATTTGTTTTTGAGGCTTTAACGAAGTTAAATCTTTTTCGCTTATATTTTCAGGCAAAACTACAATTTTACCATTTTTGTCTGCTATATAAAAGTTACCATGTTCGGCGAAAGAGTTTGTGCTAAAAGGCTTAATACGAAAGCTTAAAATAGCTATGGGAGTACGCTTCTCTAAAGTTGGTCTGTCAGTATTTCCATCATAATAATCGATTGGTTCTTTGTATACAAAAACGGACATGTAACTGTTGGCATGGCGATCTGAAATTTTTGTATCGGAGTTGGTTGTTTTATTTGGAATTTCTGTATCGATAACCGAACGCTGAGAGAGAACTACTTCACCTTTATTTAATTTGTCAATTATTGTTTGATCATTTTTGATTTGCTCATTGGGTAACCAAGGCTCTCCTATATGTTTTTTATTAGTACTCAAATAAATAAAGCCACCAGGATAAA
>SFMI01000111.1 GCA_004554425.1 Candidatus Saccharimonadota bacterium
AATGTTGCATAGTATAAACAATCTTGTTGTTGTTAGCGTTCCAAGGAGCAAAATTGAGGAATCCTCTAATAGTGGTAAATACACCACGATAAATTCCGCTGACAATTATACTGCTGCCGGCAAATTGAGTCTTGGCTTTAGTCATGCCCAAAGTATGCTCCAAGTCACCTACATTACTATATGTAGTAATAACAGCATAAATAAAATAAGCAAGTACAAAGAAAGCGAGCAATATTAAAATAATCATAATATAATAAAAGCTCCTGGTTATCAGTTTCTGCCTAACGCAGCATTTTTTAACGAACTAAACGGCCAATAAGCTTAATATAAAGCTAAACAGCTGACAGCTCGCATACTTCATTGAAATTGATCCCGGAAGAGCAACTGCGTACAAAAGCTTCCGCTAAGTCTACAGCAACTTCCAAATCAGACCATTCCATCACTTCGTTGGGCGTGTGCATATAGCGTATAGGAATAGAAATAATTCCTACAGCTACTCCACTGTTGGCTACTTGAATAACTCCGGCATCAGTGGAAGTGACTACCGAAGAGGGCTGAATTTGATACTTTATACCTAAACCTTCAGCCGTATCGACTAAACGCTTGAAAACTAAAGAGCTAGTGTTGGGGCCGCGCACAATGACGGGGCCACGCCCTAAAGCAACGTCGCCCAAAAGGCGCTTATCTAATCCAGGCGTATCCATAGTGTGACAAACATCAATCACTAAAGCTATCTGAGGGTTTATGTTGGCTATAGCCGCTTCGGCTCCGCGCATGCCTATTTCTTCTTGTACAGCAGATAAAGCTGTCAGCTCAACTTTATCCAGACTACCACTCAAGCGAGCAAAAGTTTCGGCCACAACATACATACCAGCCCTATTGTCTAAGGCCGGAGAAGAAACACGCCGCTCTCCCAACTCAGTCAACTCAGAAACATAACTGACTGGATCTCCCAAACGCACCATTTGTCTAGCTTCGGCGCCATTTCTGGCTCCAATATCTACCCAAATTCCGGTAATGGAGGGAGAAGCAGCGCGTTCGCTATCGCTTTGCATATGGTGGGGTTTGGTACCAATGACACCATAAATATCGCGTCCCTCGGTTTTTATAACCACCCTTTGCGAAATGGCCGTTTTAACGCTGTGACTACCTATAGGTTGCAAATAAAGCAAACCATCTTCAGAAATATATCGAATTAAAAAACCGATTTCGTCAGCGTGACAATCAAGTAACACCCTATTAGGAGCGCCGGGATTGATAATTCCCCACACAGATCCCATAACATCTGAACAAAGCTTGGCGGCATGATGGCGAATATGGCTTAAAAAAACTGATTGTACATCTTTTTCGCAGCCGGAAACGCCGCGCACTGCAGTAAGTTGTTTCAAAAAATCCTTGTTCAGCATATTTTAGGCTACAGCTTCCGTTTCTAAAAATTAAAAAGCCTCGGTAGAGAAGGCTATCTTTCCCCGCAGCGGAGCTTCACTCCAAGCTTTTCTAATCCTGCCACTGAAATAATGCACAAGCAGGTTTAGCCCTGAAAATATCAGAAAATACGTATATACAATTTCAGCCAAGCCTAGAATTGTAACTTTTATTGCTTCTTCCACACAACTCGTCGGAGGTTTGTCGCTTTGTCAACTCAATGGGACTATTATCCAAAAAACATTCTCAAAGAAGAAAATATTGCTAACAGTTCCGAGGACGTTTGTGCTGTCAGAGAAAAAGTGGCCGGTAGTTTAAAGGCTCCCGTATCTGTAGGCCAGGCTATAGCAGTTCTCAATTCACTTTTCAAAGAGAGCCCCATTCTTTACTTTTGCATAATAGGAGAACTGAGCAAACTTACCATTCATAGCAGCGGCCATCTTTATTTTGAAATGCGCGATCAAAATAATCAGGGCGTTATCAGTTGCAAAATGTGGAGAAATCGTCTGGCCAAAAATAAAATCAAACCAGAAAAGCTCAAGTTGGGACAAAATCTTATTTTAACTGGACGCTTTAGCCTTTACGATAAAAACGGCAAGCTCGATTTTGAAGCAGATAATATTATTCCCTGCGATCAGGGCAAGCTTCTGGAAGAACTGGAAGAATTGCGCCGCCGCTTACAAGCCGAAGGCCTTTTTGCTGCCGAGCTTAAAAAAGCTTTGCCTACTTTTCCCAGAGTTGTAGGCGTAGCCACTTCCCAAAGCGGACAAGCCATACAAGATATACTTCGCACTCTTAAAAATCGCTGTCCACACATAAAAGTAGTGCTAGCTCCCTGCTTATGTCAGGGAAAAGGTGCCGAGCGCTCAATTATAAAAGCGCTCAAAGCTTTGGAGCAAAGATCAGATATAGATTGCGTTATTGTTGGTCGCGGCGGCGGCTCGCAAAGCGATTTACATGTTTACAATAATGAAGAGTTGGTACGCTTTATAGCTGCTTATAGCAAACCTATCATTTCGGCCGTAGGTCACGAAGGCGACCATTTGCTTACTGACGATGCGGCCGACAGACGAGCCTCTACTCCTACCCAAGCGGCCGAACTCGTTTCCATTACGCGCCAAGAACGCTTAGCTGAGCTTGAGCAAAAGCGCAATCGTATTGTCGAAGCGGTCTATCGCCATCTATCTCATCAGGAAGAGGGCTTGCAACTTCTGTCTTCTCGTTTGCCTCAACTACTGCGCCATAAGCTGGAATTGGGTATAAATTCTCTGGGCAATTTGCGTCATAGGCTCAATCTTTGCAATCCCAGTCGCTATATTCCCCAACGCCGCCAAGACTTAACTCAAAAAGCTGAGCAACTAAAAAAATTGGCCCAGCGTCTATGGCAACAAAAATATGAGCAATTGCAATGCTTGCAAGATAGGTTGCAAATTTATTTGCAAAGTTATTTACCGCGTCAGGAAGAAAAACTGGCCATTTTAAGTTCTCAGCTTCAATCATTATCACCGGAAAGAGTTTTAGAGCGCGGTTATGCAGTAGTTGTTTCTAATGAAGGTCACGTCTTGCAAGAACAAGATGTAAAATGCGGCGCTAAAATACGCATAGCCTTGAAGTTTGGCTGCTTGGAAGCTAAAATCAACGGATTTACCCAAGGCGATCCTTTGGACAATTTACGTAATAGGCAACGTATACAATCACCAGGAAACAAAAAAGCCAAGGTTTCTTTAGAGCAAAGCGCTCTTTTCGATTAGTCAGCACTTTTAAATTAACTGTAGGAGCTATTATCTATGGACGAAAACAGCAAAATTACCACTTACGAAGCCGGTTACCAAGAGCTAAATTCTATTATTGAAACTTTAGAAAAAGGCGATCAGAGTTTGGAAAAGACTTTAGAATTGGTATCTAGAGCGAAAGTTCTTCTAGACTACTGTGGCAGCCAACTTAAGCAAGCGCAAAAGCAACTGGAGGTTTTGCAAACCGATTCGGACATATGCTAATTTTTTTTAGAAGGATTGGTTTTAATCTTTTCTGAAAGGCGCCGCGTTAATTTTTTTCCAGAGAGGACATATATTAAATTGATTGATACTTCCAATTTCGATTTGAAAGCTTATCTTAAAAAACAGGCTGAGGTAGTAAACCGCGCTTTAGAAGCTTACTTCCCTGCCGACGCTTCTTATATTGGTAATTTAGGAGAAGTTATGCGCTACAGTCTCTTCCCTGGCGGCAAGCGTTTTCGTCCTATTCTCACTTTAGCTGTAGCTGAAGCTTTAGGTTTAGATCCCCAGTTAGCTTTGCCTGCCGCTTGCTCTTTCGAGTTGGTACATTGCTTCTCGTTAGTACACGACGATTTGCCTTGTATGGACAATGACGATATGCGTCGTGGCAAGCCTACCGTACACAAAGCCTACGGCGAAGATACCGCTTTATTGGCTGGCGACGCCTTAGTTATCGAAGCTTTCAATGTGGCAGCCCAAACAGCCATTCCTAATCATCCAGAATTGACTATTGCCATTATAAAAGAGCTGGCTGAAGCTTCCGGCCACTTAGGTATGGTTGGCGGTCAGATTTTAGATATGGAAGCTCAACACCACGGAGCCGATCAAGAGAAACTTTTGGCCGTACACAAAGGTAAAACTGGTGCTTTGATTCGCGGAGCCGCTCGCGTCGGAGCTATTGCCGCTCAAGCTACTCCCGATATGTTGGAAGCTATTACCGAATATAGTGAAATTTTGGGTTTAGTGTTCCAAATTACCGACGACATTTTGGATAGCGCCGACGATCCCGATCCTATCAGCTTCCCCACCCTTTTCGGCATGGAAGAATCTAAACGCATAGCCAAAGAAAAGACAGCCAGAGCTCTGGAGCTTATCGAGCCTTTGGGCGAAAAAGCTATTCCTTTGGCAGCTTTGGCCAACTATCTGTTGGTGCGCACAGTCTAAGATTATAAGTAGGACTGTTATAAGATCGTGGCTTTAGAAAATATCACTCAACAAGTACATACCGTCGTTACTCAAGTTTTGCGAGAGCAAACTTTGCGTAACGTAGCTTGGCGCGGTGAGGGCGGCGAAGCTTATTACCAAGCTAATTTCAATCACAGTCGAAGCCTGGCAGCTTTGGCTTCTTTGGCTGAAGATGATGTCTCTTTGTGCCATTTAGCTGCAGGTTGGTATCGTGCTCACGCTGTGATGCCTAAAGGAAGTTTGACTGCACAAAGTCAGCACTTGGTAATAATTTGCTACGATCTTTCTGCCAAATTGTTGGACACTTTGGAAAGGTTGCAACAAGAACGCTTGGAAGCTGTCGTTCTTTTTTTTGACTATTCTCGGCGTTATGTAAATAAACACCCCGGACGCGGCAGTGAGCCTTGGTTTTATACTTATCCTGGAGTTTTTGCTCAAGCCCGGGGATTATTTTACGCGCCTCCAGTCGATTGTGACGATTTTAATGGCTTAAACCGAGCTTTGCGCTCATTAGTGCAAAAGAAGGGCTTAAAAATTTTGCATATTTTGGGCTCTGATCGGCAGCCTGAAGTTGACCATAAAAGCCCCAGCGCTAATTCGTCGGTTTCTTCCCCAAGCAAAAATAAAAGCGCAACTATTAAGACTAACTCCAGTTTAGCTCCTACTTTTGAGGAGTTAGCTTTAAAGTACATAGCTTTCGACTTAAAAGACCAGAATTTAGTCTCCTGCCTCTGGACTTGTCGCAAAGATCCTGGCCCCTTTAAGTCATTGCGTGGCAGATTACAATTAGCTTCTATAGATGGAGTCATCTTGCAAGCCATAGGCATGGCTGTTTGCGGCGTCCATCCCTTAATAGTCATTTCAGCTGCCGATCTTCCCAAAGTGCTCAATGAGCTTTTTAATACAGCTTCTTTTCCTATCACCATTTTGCTAACCGACGTCGGCTTGGTAGGCAATCAGGAAGAGCCTCTTTCTAGCGCCAATTTCCACGATTTAGCTATACTGCGCAGCTTTGCCAATATTCATGTTGCCGTACCAAGTGATGAAGAAGAGGCTCGCAGTATGTTGCTCAATTTGCTCTCTGCTCCCGAGCCTGGTTTATTGCGTTTAAGCAGTTCCTCTACTGTTGGTTTGCCCAAAGCCAACCAAGCAAGACCTAAAGAAAAATTATGCGGACGCTGTTTAATAGAAGGATCCGATTTAGCTTTTGTTTGTTTGGGCAGCGTAGCCTATCATGCTATTTTGGCCGCTCACAATTTAAAAACTTGGGGCTTTAAAGCGGCCGTTTACGATATGGCTTGGTTAAATCCGTTCGATACGGAGCTTTTGCAAAAA
>SFMI01000112.1 GCA_004554425.1 Candidatus Saccharimonadota bacterium
TAAAGCAATTCTTGGCTTTTCCTCTAGCTTTTGCATGTGTATATTTTATCTGGGTATTTGCCAAGCAAACCAGCTTAAATGGGGCCATAGCTTTACTAATTGCTTTAATATGGGCCTCATTAGCTGCCTGGACTTATGGGCGTTTAGCTTTAAAAAAACCAAAAGCAGCCTGGATTCTAGTATGTATAATTTCAGCCATTTGCCTTTTCACTGTGTATTGGGCTTGTACAACTGCTGCAAACGTTCAGCCTACTCATAATTCGGCAACTGATACTTATAATGGTCAAGATATTACAACTTGGTCGCCTCAAGCTGTGCAAAAAGCTTTAAGTCAAGGACGCTCAGTTTTTATCGATTTTGGTGCTGACTGGTGTCTCACTTGCCAAGTTAATGAAAAAACGGTTCTATCCAATCCGGAAATAAAAGAGCTTTTTCGAGAACGTGGTATAGTTTTTCTAAAGGCTGACTGGACTAAGCGCAATGAAGAAATAACGGAAGCTTTGCGCACTTACGGGCGCAGCGGTGTGCCTCTTTATGTTTATTATGAGGCGCATAATCAGTCTGAGCCTGTTATCTTGCCGGAAATTTTAACTGTTAATATTGTAAAATCATATGTGAAATAAATTATGATTTACTTGGAGGTAAATATGGAAATAAAAACTCATTTAGGCGTCGACAAGCAACTTTGTGGCCAAGTTGTGAAATTGGGAGAGGGCGAAGCTGTTGTCAGCTTAACTTTGACGCAAAATATGAGCGCCGACGCTCGCGGTTTAGTTCATGGTGGTTTCATTTTCGGTTTAGCCGATTATGCTGCTATGTTGGCTGTTAACGATCCTAATGTTGTGCTTGGTGCTGCCGAGACGCGCTTTTTGAAGCCTTGCCAAGTAGGTGAAATTATCAAAGCTCATGCCAAAATAGTCGGTGAGGCAGGGAAGAAACGTACGGTTGAAGTCAGTTGTAAACGTGGAGATGTAGAAGTTTTCAAAGGTAGCTTTACCTGTTTTGTTTTGGATAAACACGTTTTAGATTAGTTACTGATAATCACTTTGTTATTGTAATGCCGCTCGCAATAAGAGGCGGTAAGAATTAGGCGTAGGTAGTGTGAAGATGGAAGAAAATAAAGAATGTGCGGAAATATTGCCAAGTTGGGATTTGTCGGATCTTTATGCTGGAGACAATGACCCTAAAATAGAAGCTGATTTACATAAAGGCGCTGAGCTAGCCAAGCAATTTGTGGCTAATTGGCGAGAAATTATTGTTTCTGCCCGTTATCAAGCTGAGCAATTGGCACAAGCTATGGCCGATTATGAGCAAATTAATATTTTACTAACTATACCATCCGCTTATGCCGGTTTGCGTTTTGCTGTGGAAAGCAAAAATGAAGCTGTCGGCGCTCTGAGTCAACATTGCAGCGAAAAAATTAGTGAAATTTTTACTGATTTGCTGTTTTTTGAATTGGAATTAGGCAAAATAAATGACGAAAATTGGGACAAGCTTAAAGATGCGCCTCCGCTTGCTCAATACCGACATTTTGTTGAAGATTTGCGCCGCACGCAAAAACATTCTCTCAGCGAAACAGAAGAGAAATTGTTAGAGCAAACTGCCAATAGTGGCAGTCGTGCTTTTCGTCGTTTGTTTGGGGAACTTATCTCTAGGTTGATTTTCCAAATGGAGTTAAATGGCCAAAAGCGTGAACTTACCCAAAGCGAATTGCTGGCTCTCTTTCACGATCCAGACAGGGCCGTGCGCCGCCGTGCAGCAGAAGTACTTTCCGATGTGCTTAAGGCTAATGCACACCCAATTCATTTTACCTACAATACTCTTTTACTTGATAAGCTCACTCAAGATAAGTTACGTGGCTACGCGCGTCCGGAAAGCAGCCGCAATTCCGCCAACGAATTAGACGATTCTACTGTTGATATGGTCGTCGATGTTGTTAAGTCAAATTATAATATAGTCGCCGAATATTATCGTTTAAAAGCTGAACTTTTAGATTTGCCACAGCTTTATCATTATGATCGCTATGCTCCTTTAGGTGAAGTAAAAGAAAAAGTTTCCTATGCGCAGGCTAAGGAAATTGTTTTGGAAGCATTTGGAGAATTCGATCCCCAGTTTAAAGCTATGGCAGAAAAATTCTTTGCCAACAATTGGATCGATGCTAAAGTTGCTGAAGGAAAACGCGGTGGCGCTTTCTGTGCTGGCCTTGTACCTACACTTCACCCTTACGTAATGCTTAACTATACTGGCTCTTCTCGTGATGTTCAGACTATGGCTCACGAGCTTGGCCATGGCTTACACGATTTGCTAGCTTCCAAACAAAACTACTTTGATTATCGTCCGGTTTTGCCCTTAGCTGAAACAGCTAGCACCTTTGCGGAAATGATTGTCTTTGAGAAGCTCTTCAATAATTTGCAAACAACTAAGGATAAGTTGGCTTTGTTGGCTTCTAAAATAGAGGACTCTTTTGCCACTGTCTTCCGTCAGGTGGCCATGTATACTTTCGAGCAAAGAGCTTTTGCTGCCAGAGCTAAAGAAGGCGAACTTGCTTTGGAGCGTCTTAACGCTCTTTGGCAGCAGTCTATTGGCGAAATGTTCCAAGACTCGCTTTATTTGGGCGCCGATCATGCTATTACTTGGTTGTATGTGCCCCATTTTGTCTATACTCCGTTTTATGTTTATGCCTATGCTTTCGGAGAATTGCTTGTTTATAGCTTATTTGCTAGATACCACCGCGAAGGTGACGCTTTTAAGCAAAAGTACATTCAATTCTTAGCTTCTGGTGGCTCTCAGAGTCCACGTCAGCTTTTGGCTAAATTAGATATTGACATTGATAGTCGCGAATTTTGGCAAGAAGGTTGCAATTTAATTGCTGCCAACGTTGAGCAAGCTAAAGCTCTGGCTCAAGAACTTAAAGGCCCGAAAAATTCTTCAGATGAAGCTTCTGATAGCTATGATGATGAAGATTCATGGGACGATAGCAAAGGTTGGGGCGATGCCGATGATGATGGCTGGGCCGGCCAAGATGAGGATGACTTTATCGATCCCAGTGAACGCGGATTTTAATTGACATACTTTCTATAGCTAAATCCAGGGGCCTCACGGTACTCTTGGTAAAAAAATAAGGCTCGATTCCACCATGGTGGGATCGAAGCCTTATTTTTTGCAAAAACTATGGCAACTTAGCCGAGCTTAGCTCTTTCAGTTTCTACAATGGAAGGATCGAGCTTTTTGAAGAGAGGAGTAGCTTGACCTAACTTATGGCCGGGCTTAATTTCAAAGAGCTCCCATTTAACATCTTGGCCTTCACCGGGCAAACCTAAAATGGAATGCAATTTAGTGCAAGTGTCTGGCAAGAAAGGATGGAGCATAACTCTTAAGTTGGCAATAAGTTGAACCATAGTAGCCATAATGGCACCGGTACGCTGCTTATCAACTTTTACTTCTTTCCAAGGAGCCTGGGAATCGAAATAGCGGTTGCCTTCTCTGGCTAATTCCATAGCTTCGGCTAAAGCTTGCTTAAACTGACATTCGCTAATGAGCTGACCAACTTTGGCAAAAGTCTCTTTGGAGCGGGCGATAATTTCTTTATCTTCATCAGTAAACTCAGCTTCGGGAACTTCGCCCTGGAAATGTTTGTTGGTGAAGGAAATGCTGCGATTAACCAAATTGCCCCACCATCCGACCAATTCGTCGTTATTGCGACGCAGGAACTCGGCCCAAGAGAAGTCGCTGTCGGAAGTCTCTGGAGCAGTTGCAGTCAATACATAACGCAAGGGGTCGGGATCGTATTCTTTTAAGTAATCGTCGAGCCAAACTGCCCAATTATTAGAAGTAGAGAGCTTGCGGCCTTCCAAATTGAGGAATTCGTTAGCGGGAATATCATAAGGTAAATTTAAGTCGCCAATGCCCATAAGTACGGCTGGCCAACGGATAGAGTGGAACGGAATATTGTCTTTACCGATAAAGTAGTAAGACTTGGCTTCGGGATTCTTCCACCAATCTTTCCATAAATCAGGCTGTCCTTGCTCTTTGGACCACTGAATGCTGGCTGACAAATAACCAATAACAGCTTCCCACCAAACGTAAATACGCTTGTGCTCATATCCGGGTACTGGTACGGGAATGCCCCACTCCATATCGCGAGTAATAGCCGAATCTTTTAAGCCTTCGTGCAAATAATTATTGGTAAAGTTGAGCACGTTGGGGCGGAAGTGTTTATCTTTAAGCCATTCTAAAATTTGATCGTTAAAGGCTGACCATTTAAAGAAGAAATGTTCTGTTTCTTTAATGATAGGTTTGGCACCGCACAATTTGCACTTGGGCTCAATCAGCTCTTTAGCATCGAAGGTGCGACCGCAAGCGTCGCATTGATCTCCACGAGCTTTTTCGGCTCCGCAGTAAGGGCACTTACCTTCTACATAACGATCTGGTAAGAATGTTTTGTCTTCCGGGCAGTAAAGCTGTTCTTGCGTTTGCAAGTAAATATAACCTTTTTCATAAAGATCCATAAAGATCTTTTGTACTATTTCGCGATGGTTTTCAGTTCTGGTGCTAGTGAAAAGCTCCCATTGAACGTGAAGATCATCGAGACTTTTGGCTATAACATCATGATAACGCTGAGCAATTTCAGCCGGAGTTACGCCTTCTCGGTTGGCACTAATGGTAATAGGGGTGCCGTGTTCATCGGTGCCGGAAACCATGAGCACTTTGTCACCGCTCATACGATGATAGCGAGCGAAAATATCGGCTGGCAAGTAACAACCGGCCACGTGGCCTAAATGGAGCCCGCCATTGGCGTACGGCCAAGCTACGCTTACTAAGATATTGGCTGACATAAAAAACCTCCAGTGGAGTAGGAAATATTACAAAAAATTGCTCAAATTCAAACTCTTAAAAAAGCGGCTGAAAAAGTTCTCCTTTGATAACTCTTTCCCTTTACAACCTTAGGCGTAGTTAAATTAACTGTTCGTAAAGCAGGTAAGCGGATAAATTTGTAAAAAAATAATAGATGTTCTTTAGCTCTCGAGCTTGGTGGATGAGGCTGGTTTCATAGTTGTGTTCAGCTATCAGTGCATCGACGAAGTTTGAGTGTGGGCCGATTCTTATTCGCCAAGAATGAAAAGCTCCAAATACTCTATCTGTTTGGCGGTGCTTAGCTTTTTGGTATAGTCGATAGTAAGTATCAGCGACGAAGAAACGTCATATTATAATATTTGAAAAATACTTAAAGCAGACTGTTGGTGGGGGAAGTCTGTTTTGGATATATTTTTTAAGGGTAAGCTTAGTGGGCCATGGCATTAGTTGAGTTCGTACCGGAAAAAGAAATAGTCTGTGATGGTTGTCAAAAACGTATCGCTCCCGGAGAAATAGCCTATAGAAATGATGAAATAGAGGGCAGCTTCTGGTGCAAACAGTGTTATGATGAAGTTGTTGCCGAACTTATGGCGGAAGATGAAGCTCTCTATGATGATAGCTTAAATGAAAGCGGCGGCTCAGCCGCTCCAGCTGCTGCCCCAGCTCAACCTATGCGCCAAGCCGCTCCAGCTGCTGCCCCAGCTCAACCTATGCGCCAAGCCGCTCCAGCTGCTGCCCC
>SFMI01000113.1 GCA_004554425.1 Candidatus Saccharimonadota bacterium
CACGAAAATTTTGGCTACTATTATATATATTATTGCTATTTTCTTTGCTGATACACCATTGTCCTACGGCATTCTGTCGGCCTTTGCTGCTCTTGTTATCTTGATTAGCAGGCTGCCTTGGCTGATGGTTTTAAAATCCCTAAAGCCTATTTGGATAATCGTAATTTTGACGATGCTGATTCATATGTTCACTGCACCGGGCGAGCATATTATCTTTACCTGGAAGTTTTTGAGTGTAACGCAGGAAGGCTTGGACATGGGCCTAAAGATGGCAGTGCGCTTAGTGCTTTTGCTGCTCTTTTCTTCGGTGCTGACGTTTACTACCTCACCCATCGTGCTCACCGATGGCATTGAGCATTTGCTGCGCCCCTTTAAGGCAGTGGGCGTACCAGCGCATGAGCTGGCCATGATGATGACTATTGCCCTGCGCTTTATTCCTACCTTGTTAGAAGAAACGGACCGCATTATGAAGGCGCAAACAGCTCGTGGGGCTGATTTTGCCAGCGGTAATATCTTGCAGCGCATGAAGAATATGCTGCCCCTTTTGGTGCCTTTGTTCATTAGTGCTTTTCGCCGTGCGGATGAGCTGGCTGTGGCCATGGAGGCGCGCTGCTATCGCGGTGGCGAGGGACGCACTCGCATGCATGAGCTGGCCTATGGTGGCAGCGATTATGCGGCCTTGGCTTTGGTATTGGCTTTGGCTGTAGGTCTTTCGGTGCTGCGTTGGGGTAAGCTATGCGGACTATAAAGCTGGTTGTGGCCTATGATGGCAGTTGTTATCATGGCTTTCAAAAACAAAAGGATTATGAAACAATCCAAAGTATATTAGAAGAAAAGCTTGCGATGCTGTGCGGCGAACGCGTGGTAATCGCCGGCAGCGGTCGTACGGATGCAGGCGTGCACGCGTTGGCACAGACTGTGACCTTTACAACCAATGGCCGCATTCCTTGCCCTAATATCGTGCGTGCTTCGCGTAGCCTGTTGCCGCGGGATATCGTAGTACTAAGTGCTGAGGAAGTGCCTGAGGGCTTCCACGCCCGTTTTAGCGCCTGCTGGAAGGTATATCAGTACCGAGTGCTATGCGGAGCCTTTGCCAACCCTTTTCGCGTGCGCTATACGTGGCAGCTGCCTGATGAGTTGAACCTTGAGGCTATGAATAAGGCGGCCGCTTTGCTATTAGGCACGCATGATTTTAGTGCCTTTCGTAGCAGCGGCAGTGTGGATAGCCCACCTATTAAAACGATTTATGAAGCAGGCTGGCACACTGAAGGCAGTGAATTGGTATTTCGGATAGCTGGAGATGGCTTTTTGTACCACATGGTGCGCAATATAGTGTGGTCCTTGGTGCAGGTGGGCTTGGGCAAACGCTCTGAGGCTGATTTTGGGGCGGAGCTGCGTGCTAAGCGCTGTGAATTCTTAAACGAGCCCGCGCCTGCCGAAGGACTTTATTTGCAAGAGGTGTGCTACAAGCCGTATCCTGAGCGGTAGAATAGTAAGCACGTCCTAGTTTGCAAAACTAAGCTGTTTCTACCATGTAAACAGCTTTTGACTGTAACTTTTTTACAATTTTTTTGCGAAAATACTTGACTTAAATTGCCAATTTCAGTATAATATATCTACGTGATTTTCCGCTTGATTTCACTAGCCCCGAAATACGGTGAGAAAATTCACAACGAACTGTATATTTGGAAACTATCTAGGAGGGACATAAGCGATGAAATCTTTTATGGCTAATCCGTCCAACATCGAACGTAAATGGTTCGTTGTTGACGCAGCTGATAAAACTCTGGGCCGTCTGGCTGCAGAAGTAGCAAAAGTCCTGCGCGGTAAGCATAAACCTACCTTTACCCCGCATATGGACACTGGTGATCACGTAATCATTATCAATGCCGACAAGGTTGTTCTGACCGGCAAAAAACTGACCAAGAAAGTTTATTTCCATCATTCTGGTTATCTCGGCGGCGACAGCTATGTAAAAGCTGGCGACATGCTGAAGAATAACCCTGTAAAAATGGTTGAGCTGGCAGTTAAGGGTATGATTCCCCATAACCGTCTGGGCGCAGACATTTACAGCAAGCTTCATGTATATGCTGGCAGCGAACATCCGCATGCAGCTCAAAAACCTGAAGTTTTGGAAATCAACGTTAGATAACATCCGGGAGGGAACAATAAATGGCAGTAGTTACTTATAACGCAACCGGTCGTCGTAAATCTTCCGTTGCCCGCGTTCGCCTGGTTCCGGGTGAAGGCAACATCGTAATCAACGATCGTGAATTAAATCAATACTTCGGTCTGAAGACTTTGGAGCTGATTGTTAACCAACCGCTCGAAGTTACCGAAACCAAAGGCAAATATGACGTACTCGTTAACGTAGTTGGCGGCGGCATTTCCGGCCAAGCTGGTGCTATCCGTCACGGCATTGCTCGCGCTCTGCTGAAGGTTGACGCTGAATTCCGTCCTGTTCTGAAAAAAGCAGGCTTCTTGACTCGCGACCCGCGCGAAAAAGAACGTCGTAAATACGGCTTGAAGAAAGCTCGTAAAGCTAGCCAGTTCTCCAAACGTTAATTTTTGGATTCTGTCCAGCACTCAATCACAAATATCGCACAATATACTCCGCATCGCAAGGTGCGGAGTTTTTGTTATATGGTTTTAACCAGTTGAACGCTGACGAGTTTCTGAGAAGAAACGAGGCAGCGTGAAACAGAGAACCACCCGCTATGCGGGTGCGCATTGAATGTTATACAAAAACTCATCATTCCGTGTAGAATAGTAAGTGTTCAAGTCACTATGTCTAGAAAGGAATGATGAGTTAATGCATGCAAAAGTAAATGGGTTGGCCCATACGAAATGGACCTGTAAATATCATATTGTGTTCACACCTAAGTATAGACGAAAAATCATATATAATCAATATCGGGAAAGCCTCAAAGAGATATTGAAGAATTTATGTAAGTATAAGGGTATAGAAATCATAGAAGGGCACATGATGCCAGACCATGTACATCTGTTACTTAGCATACCTCCAAAGTATTCAGTATCGCAAATTATGGGATACTTAAAGGGGAAATCTGCCCTAATGATGTTTGATAAACATGCAAATCTTAAGTACAAGTTTGGCAATAGACATTTCTGGGCAGAAGGATATTATGTGTCCACAGTAGGACTCAATGAGGCTACAATAAAAAATATATTCAAGAACAAGAAAAGCACGATATTGCCTTGGATAAGTTGAGTGTAAAAGAGTACGAAGCCCCTTTTAAGGGTAGCAAGTAATACAAACACTCCGTTTGGGGCGGCAAAAGTGTCAAAGGCATTGTGGCTTGAACAAAGTGAAAGCCAGCGCCTTTAGACACTGGCCGGTGATAAGGGCTTATTGACCACGCAGCGTACAATAATTGTAGGTTCAAAAACAGCGGCAATCTGGCTACCCGCCAATTTGTCGCTGTTTTTGAATTCTTATCAGAAAAAACTTTGATTATGTTGTAACGCGAAGGATACTTTTCCTGTGTATTAGGATGAAAGGCCTTATCACAAGGGAAAGATACGCATGGAAGATAAGCAGATTGAGACTTATTTTGGGCGCGCTCTGAAAAAGCAATATCTGAAACAGTAAATAAATACGGCAAGTATTGTCACTATATCACTTATAACATTTTGCATAATAATGAGGATAGCGAGGAATGTGTCAACGATACATAGCAAAAGAGCAGAAAAGCCTTATAACCACTACAAATTCAACGCAGAAAGGAGTCCTACTTCCCGTATGCTAAATATGAGGATATTGAGCGACAGGTCGCACGTAGGATGGTGTGTCAGGCACATAAATCTCTTATAAGAAAAAACGCAGTGAGCGGGAACGATAATTTGAAAGAGCGTAGCAGAATCATTCATTAGCTTGGACTATATAAAATCACTTGCCAAAAATCATCAGCTATGCTATACTCAAATGAAAGTATAAAGAAAGGAAAAGGTACAGCCAGAATGCGTATTCGCTAAGGATTTCACACAAACAGGATTCTGAAATGCAGAAGGGGGTCTTAGACCCTTCGTTTGTGCTGGAACCGGGCGGATATTGCTGGGCCTTTCCTTTTTTGGGAAAAGGCTTGGAAATGTGCGGCATCGTGTGTTTCCGGGCTTTTTTGCGTCCAAACCGCCCTCCGGCGCCTTCTGTAAGGCCAAGGAGGTATTTTTATGTCCAAAATTATATTATCTGCAAACCATATTGTTCAATATTTCGGAGAACGAAAAATTCTGGAATTTGAAACACTAAATGTATACGAAGGAGATCATATTGGTATTGTAGGGGTCAACGGTGTGGGTAAAACCACTCTTCTAAATATCCTGTCCGGAGAAGTGACTCCGGACGAAGGAAGCGTGATCCGTAAGGTGCCAGTGAGCTATTTCAAGCAATTTCGGGAACGAGTGGAACAAGTGGACCCGCAAAAATGCTGTAAACTGGGGCTTTCGGGAAAACTTTCTCGTGAACACTTAAGTGGCGGTGAGATGACCCGTTTGGGTCTAGCGGCCATGAATAAAGATTCTCTCTTAACCTTTGCTGATGAACCTACTGCTAATCTGGATGCTGATGGGGTGAAACTCTGCTGCCAGATTCTAGAACAGTGTCCTACCCTATTGCTCATTAGCCATGATCGGACAGTCCTGGATCGACTTTGTACCCGCATCATTGAGGTAAAGGACGGACACCTTCATTTTTACACGGGTAATTTCGCAGTTTATCACGAACAAAGAGAGCAAGCCTTTAAGCGACAGGAATTTGAATACCAGCAGTATCGTTCAGAAAAATCTCGACTGGAAAAAGCGGCTCGCCAACGGAGCCAGGCCAGCAGCAATGTCCGAAAAGTGCCAAGCCGCATGGGAAATTCTGAGGCACGCCTTCATAAACGAGCGGCAGGAGAAAAAATGGAGAAGCTGGACAATGCTCGAAAAACTATTTTATCTCGCTTGGAACAACTGGAAGTAAAAGAGAAACCACAGGAAACGGCCCAGGTGAGGATAGATTTTTCTCTAACAGATCCACCTACCAACCGGGAAATCGTTACGGGCAACCATATTACTTTCAGCTATGGGAAGAACCTGATTTTTGAAAATGCCTCGTTTTCCCTACCAAAAGGAAGTAAAACTGCCTTGGTTGGGGCAAACGGAGTAGGAAAAACCACTCTCATGGAGCTGATCTGGTCTGGCGCACCAGGAATTCGCTTGGTTCCCAAGGCAAAAATCGGGTATTTCAAGCAAAGTTTGGATACTCTGGATTTAAGCAAAACGGTTTTGGAGAATGTCATGGAGACATCGGTTCAGAGCGAGAATACCATGCGGGGTATACTGGCAAGACTTTTGATCCGCCGGGAGGATGTATTCAAAAAAGTGGGTATTTTAAGCGGTGGCGAACGGGTCAAGCTGGCCTTTGCTAAGCTGTTTGGTTCCCCAGCCAACCTGCTTTTGCTGGACGAACCTACTAACTTTCTAGATATGCCCGCCATCGAAGCTTTACAAAAAATGGTGGAGGACTATGAGGGAACCGTCCTGTTTGTTTCCCATGATC
>SFMI01000114.1 GCA_004554425.1 Candidatus Saccharimonadota bacterium
AATATTATCGATAATAATTTGCATAGAGCTTATTTAATTTTGCTTATCAGTAGAAATTTGCTTACTAGAAAGACAGTCCGGCGCTAGGCGGTCTGTTTGTACAATTGGAGTAAAAACTGCTGTAGCGACAGTTCCTAAGCATAAAACTAAGAAAGAGGCTAAACACAAAAAATTGGCCATGTATCCAACTTCCAATATAGGGCGCCAAGCATAAGCTAAGAATAACAACCCAGACATAATTACTGAGCAAGCACCCACTTTTAAAGCTACCAGTAAACTGACTGCCGACTGCTTCTCTTTAGGTAATTGGGAAGGAAGCTCTTGATCGCACTCGACCTGGCTTGGTGGTTCGGAATCTTGAGCACGAAAACATAAGCTAAGTACTAAAATTAGCCAAGTTGAAAAGGCCAGAGCCCAAACCAACCAAGAAAACAGACTGTCATGCGTCATGAGATTGCGGCCATTTTGTGATACTAGTCGACGAACATCAGACTGCGGGCGTTAGAACCCAAGTTATATGAAGTAGATAAGGCCTTAGTTTCCAAATCGACTACAGCAATTTTCCCTTGGGATATTTGTAAAATATATAAACGCATGCCATCTGATAGAATTTGGTCGCCGCCTCCCTGAAGGCGCAAGCGAGATCCGCTTTTACCAAAAATCTCATCGATATTACCTTTATCGTTCAAGCTGTCAGTTTTTAAAAAGATCAACTCACCGCGTGTATTGTCAGTAACGCAACCTAAAGATTCAGAAGCTAAATATATAGCGCCAGGGTTGCTTAGATCGGTAGTAAATTCTCCCCAGTTGCGTCCGCCCATATCTTGATTGCTAAAATCTACAGCGCGTACAAAGCCTCCGGAAGATCGCGTACCAATAACCCAAACTTTTGTATTGTCACTATTTGGTTCAGCCGCTTTAGGAACATCGTTACCCAAGCGCAAATTATCTTCATATACCAAACTGTGACTGTTTATATCTACCAAACTGAGATCGTATTCATTTTCATTACAAACCCAAACTTGGCTGTTGTTAGTTAAATTGCTAATGTAATTAGCTCCGGAGCCAGTATAAACGTAGTCATAATTCGATTCTTGAGTGAAATCGAAAAAGCGAACTAAGCCATCTCTGAAAAAAGAAACGGCAGCACTGTCTCCGCTTTGGCTGCTGCGTACAAAGGCGCCGTCGGTGGGGAAAGCGATATCTTCAACATCAATTTTTTTGTCAACAAAGCTGGGAGTCAACTGTAGAATTTTCACTCCACCGGTAGTAGCATAAAAGAGATCTCCAAAAGACGGCTTTTCAGTACGTTTGGCAAAAAGATAAGCTGGATTGCCGGAATTGAGTTTTATACTGTCGATAAGGTTGCTGTAAAGGCTAACACGACTAATGGTACCATTGGCAGTATGAGCAGCATATAAATAACCGGAAGGAGCCGTGCCTGGTTGAAGCCAGCCTTTTACTGAGCGGCTGCCGCCATTGATAGTTAGGCCGTCTTGATAATAAGCTAAAACGCTGTTGCTACCATCTAAGGCTGAGACTCTTACTACCCAGTCGCCGTCTTGAATCCCCTCCAAAGACAACTCTGGCTCACCACCGCTATAAGCTATTGAAGTTGAATAGTAGGTTTTGCCTTCATTGTTCTTTTTATCTTTATCTTCACTGGAAGTGCCTAAAGCATATAATGTTTGCCCTTCATTGGCTAATTCTACCGAAGTTTTGGCTTTATTTTCTGTTTGCGAATTATTTTCGGAAGCGGCAGAATTAGAGAAAGATACTTTTTTGCCGGTTACTGAGGGCTCTTGAAAAACTTCTAATTTTAAATTTTTCGTTCCTTCGGGGATGAAAATTTGCGGATCGGCAGGGGAACCGGAATTGATAACTTTAAAGCTCAGACTGCCGCTTTCGTCACTGTCAGAGCATCCCACGCAAGCCAAACTCAGCCCCATGGCTGCAAAGCACAAAGTTAAACTAATAAGGTTAGTATTGTATTTCATATTGACTTTGCCGCCTTTCCTATTTTTGTTCTGTTTTGAACCAATAATCGAGTGCATATTGGAGATTGCCGGCTTGGTGGTAGTACCAAGCTTGTTTCGCAGAATCGTCAGGAATATTTACTTTATGTGAACTTGCGTTATTCAAAGCACATATATAAATGTTCTTGGCGTTATATTGAGTAGAGACATAGGCCACCGCTCCGCTAGAGCCTACCGCAAAGTTGTTAGGAACACGTTCCAAATTATTTGAAGAAAGCAAAGGCACGTTCTTTTGCTGATCAAAATTATAACAGTCAATGCGGTTGAGAGAGACAAAGGTCAGAGCGCGAGCGCCACTGGTTATAAGGGGAATAATATCGCCATCTTGAGGAACACCGCGCAATTTGGCTGCTTGGCAATTATTGTCGCCGTAAAAGGCAAAAAGTTCAGCTTCATCGACATAACGGGCTACACCGCCGAGCCATTTAGAATCTTTAGACCATACGACGCTGAGATCGCGGGCATTGTTGGCAGCAATAGTTGTCCAAGCTAAAGTTTTGCTATCTCGGTTGAAAAGCCAAACTCCAAGAGGAGTGTCATCATCTTCGCTAACCGATTCGCTTAAAGAAGCCACTACGGAAATAACAATGGCCAATTTTTCATTATTGGGAGAAGCCACTACACTGTCTACGTGCATCATTTCCTTTTGACGTGAAGGAACAGATACTAAAACTTTGGCTTCAGTACTGCCTGGCTTATAAGAAAAAAGATTTATTTGTCCTCTGTCTTTATCTGAAGTTAAATATTGGGCCATAAAGACCTCATCTTTGCTATGGCCAACTACCTGAGTATTTTCTACAGGTAAATTTAAGTAACGAATAGATTGGTCTTCGACTTTTACTTCCGCAAAAGATAAACCAGGTTTAGCTTCATTGGCCCCTTGGACAATTCCACATAATTCTTTGGGGTCGGCTTCTGTAAGCTGGATAGTATCTTCTTTAGTCGTATTTTCTACTGAATTTGCGCCATTTTTCTTCTTGGCGTCAGTTAGCTTTAATTTTTCAAAATCTAAAGGACGATTAGCCGAATTGAGCACAATTAAAGAGTCATTAGCAAACCAGCCAGTCAGTCTGTATTCTTCCGGTAAGCTTTCTTGCAAACGAGAAGCTCTATCACCAAAGCGCTCGTTAGTCCAGAGAGAACTTTTAACTGATTTTCCTTTAGAAGTTTGCTTTATTTCATCACGAATAAAAGCTAGAGACTCTCCATCTTGTGACCAGCAAAGTTGAGTATAAGAAGTATTGGGCTGTATATCGACATCGTGCTTCCAAGTGAGCAAACTCTTGGCTCCCCAAGCCAAGAAACCGCTCAAAAAGACTAAATAAACCACCAATATAAGCAAATCTTGCAAACTAGCTTTGTCTTGTTTTTGGGAAAGTTCTGATTGAACGTTGTCATCTTCATCTATGGCAACTTCTTCAGGCTCTTCCGATATAGGCTCTGCTTCGTCAATTTCGTGGGAAACTTGATCCTTTGCAATGGGAGCCTTTACTGCATATACCTTCTGGTCGGAAGAATTTTGAGCTTGAGAAGGTTGAGATTCTTGCTTAGCTTGGGGAGTTTCTAAGGGAGGAGCCAGACGACGTGCTGTGTGTGACTCGGTTTCCGCTCCTTGAGCTTTGGAAGATGAATTTGTAACGGAGTTTGTTGGGGAAATAGTTGAATAGTTGCTGCCAATTTTTTTATTTTCTCCGCTTTTGTGTGCTGAGATTGTCTCGATGTCGGTTGCTTGGGCAGGTTTAGTTGCAGGCTGAGATGCCGAAGAAACGTTTTGCTCAGACGAAGTAGCTGCCTGTGCATCGGACGAGGAACTACGACTTTGCGAAGAAGATGCATCGGTTTTGTTTTTGAGAGGGGCAGAAGCAGAAGAGCCTGATGTTGGTGGCTCGATATTGTCCTCAGACAACGGCGGAACAGAGCCAGCCTTCAAAGATGGTACAGATACCGCACTTTCGGAAGAGTTAGATTTTTTAACTGGTTTGGAAAGGACTTTTAAGCTCAGCTCTCCGGAAGATGATTTCCCAGTTTTGGGGCCAGAAATAGATGGGGTTTCAACTTCTGTTGCAAGCTTGGAGCCACTACTGATAGACTCTCCCGATTTACTGGAAGAACTAGACTCGCTGCCACTTCCGAGAGAACCGTTAAAATTCAAGCGAAGCTTAGAAGTGTTGTCATTTTGCTTTGCGGCAGCGTCGTCTGAAGTTGATATGTTGGGAGAATTGTTATCAGTCATGTTCCTATATAAATTCCTAAAATCAGCGAAATCCCGTCGGCCAATCTTGTTTGCGATCCTATCCTCAGGCGACTTCGGTGGCGGAAAATTCTGTTGAAAAAAAGAGTCTCCTTCAAATTTTAACTCGTCGGCAGACAAACGTGATTTTTTTAATCACTTATAGCCGTAGTCTTACCTAAAGCACCAGGCAGGCAAACATTTTTACGTAGAGAAAGGCTTAAGCCAAATTTGCAAGTCGGTAGAAAACGGCTGAAAATTGCACAAGTTTTAATGGTGAGGCTGAAACAAATGGCAGACGTTGTAGATCTTATGCTGATGGCG
Source organism: Candidatus Saccharimonadota bacterium (assembly GCA_004554425.1). Taxonomy (GTDB): domain Bacteria; phylum Vulcanimicrobiota; class Xenobia; order Xenobiales; family Xenobiaceae; genus Bruticola. The sequence goes on from SFMI01000114.1 coordinate 4,591, forward strand.
GCGGCTCGCGAACCGTACCGTCAAGCGGCTATCGCTCACTATCATGAGCTCTTGGAAAAATGTGATGTTGCTGCTTTTGCTGAAGAATTGCAAGGCGAGTTGCGTAAGCGTGACGTCGAATTCGGAGGCCGTTTTTTATGTCCATTCTTGCGCCCTCATTTTATTGGCCGCGAACAAATGTTGCTTCTTCAGGATGCTGTACGGGGAATTTGTCGAGCCCTTCAAGCTATAGCTCCGCGCTTACTCAGTGAAGAAGAACTGAAGGTCAAATTGGGCTTAACTGATGATGACCGACGTCTTATCGAAATAGATCCGCGTTACAAAGAAATTTCTGTATCTTCCCGTTTAGACAGTTTCCTTATGGGTGGTACTTTGCAATTTGTCGAATATAATGCCGAAACTCCGGCCGGCGTTGTCTATTCTGACGATATGATAAAAAGCTTCTTGCGCACTGAGCTCTTCAACGATTTCATGAAAGCTTTTCCTTGTCAAGCTTACTATAGTGCCGACCGTTTATTGCAATCTTTATTAGATGCTTATGAAGAGTGGGGCGGTACCGAAAAGCCCACTATAGGCATTATCGATTATGAAGGTTTACCTACCGCTCCTGAGTTCCGTCGCATTCGCGATCATTTCCAAAAATGTGGTTATAAGTGCTTAATAGCCGATCCGCGTAATTTGGAATATCATAACGGTGTACTCAGCTACCGTGGTCAGCAAATCCATATTTTCTACAAACGTTTGCTTATTAATGAATATTTGGAACGTGCTTCCGAGTGCAAAGCTGTTTGGGAGGCTTACAAAAACCAGGCAGCTTGTTTCGTAAATTCTTTCCGCTGCAAAATCTTCCATAAAAAGGCTATATTCGCCATTTTAACCGATCCAAAATATCAAGAAGGCTTTACCGAGCAACAGTTGCAAGCTGTTTATTCTCACATTCCTTGGACGCGTATTTTGGTTATGAAGCCCAACGATGATTACGGCGGGCATGGTATTGTCATTGGTTGGGAGAGTGAGCAATCTGCTTGGGAGCAAGCGATAGAAAAATGTCTCAATAATGATTACTTGGTTCAAGTTAAAGTTAATGTGGCTAGAGAACATTATCCCAGCTGGAATGGCTCTAATGTGGAAATGGGAGAATATGCTGTCGATTTGGATCCTTACATTTTTGACGGCCGTGTCTCTAGCTTTATGACCCGTCTCTCTGGCACTTCGCTTTGTAATGTTACTTCTGGCGGCGGAGCGACGGCAACTTTTGTTTTAGACTAACGACGTGATAAAGAGGCAAACACTATGAGCAAGTTATTATCAAAAATTTTTACTTTGTTGCTTACATTGGGAATGCTCTGTTGCTTATCTGTTAGCTCTTACGCAGCCAGTAGCTACAGCAATGAGAGCGGCAAGTATGACGGCAGCTTTGTGGCTAGAGTGAAGAATCTTACTACCAAGCAAATTATTGACGAGAAAATGCCTATTGAAATTGAGGGAATGTATATTACCGTTAAATTCAAAGATGGCGATAAGCGCTGGAAATTCTCGGAAATTTTAGATCGCCGTTACGAAAAGGAAATAGTTGTTGCTCCTTTTGGCAGCAAAGATCGTTTCGAGATCGTTTATAAATAAAATTGTTTTTATGTCGCTTGACGCTCTTGGCTGTTTCTAAATATTTTTAGAAGCAGCCAAATTTTTTTTAGTCTTACAGATTTTTATGCCTGCAAAAGGACTTTATACTTATGAAGATGTCCCCTAAGCTCGTTTTTAGCGCTCTACTTTTAGCTGTGTTGCTAATTAGTGTTGCTAATTTCCCCCAAAATTTTTATATTGGTGATCCTTATTGGATGCGAGCTCAGGCTCAGGCTTGGCTTGAAGGCCGCGACGATATTCCAGCTCAATATGCGTCGCAACTGGAAGTGGGACAGTATTGTTTTTACAACGAAAACAGCGGCAAATATTATAGCAAATATGGGCTATTCAATAGCTTATTTATGTTGCCAGTTGTTGCTTGGTGGAATTTCTCCGGCCATGCCCCGCTTTACGGTGGAGACTTAGGTTCAACTTCATTTGTCTTTACGCTCAATTGTTATAACTTGCTTTGGACCTTAGGGTTAGCGGCAGCTCTCTATTGGGGAGCTTCGCTTTTTTGCCAACGACGTGAGATCGCGGCAGCTTGGACTTTGATTTGTTTATTTAGCAGTTTCGGTTGGAACTATTTGCGTGCCCAAAGTGGTGAAATTTTCCAGTGGACTATGGCCGCTGTTTTTTTTGCTGCCGCAGTGAGTCTTTTAAGGGCCAAAGCCCAAAGACAAAAGCTTTCTGTTTATTTATGGCTAGGGGTATGGCTAGCTTTAATAAGCTTAGTTATGCTTAAAAGCATATATATTTTGCTCGTGCCTATTTTGTTGATAGTATTGCTTTGGCCTTGTCAGCCAACATTTGTGTCTGGTGGGCCGGAGCGCACAGAACAGTCAGAGCCTATCCAAGCTGCTGAAATTTCCTGGCATTCTCCTTGGATTATTATCCCCTTAATATGTCTGGCTGTACTGTTTCTAGGTGCCAATTTTTGGCGTTTTGGCAGTCCCTTTAATAGTGGTTATACACAGTGGAGCCGTGAGGCAGACGCTTTTAGCGGCCATATCTTGGAAGGATTAGTAGGTTTCCTCTTCAGCAAAGATAAGAGCATTTTTCTTTATCAACCGTTGCTGATTTTTTCTTTATTGGAAATAAAAAAATTTGGCACACGGTTTCCTCGTGAAAGCTGGTTAATAGGCTCTACTTTTATTGTTTTCTTGTTGGTAAATTCTAAATTTGTTAATTGGGGAGGCCATTGGGGGTATGGGCCGCGCTATCTTTTATTTGTTCTCAGTGAATTGTCTTGGCCAGCGCTTTTACTTATGGAAGATTGGGTGCTGAACTTTTCCAAGCTAAAGAGCAAAATAGGTTTGGCTTTACTCAGTGTGGTTGTAGCTTTGTCAACTTATATGCAAATAGAGACTAACACTTTGGAATTTTTTACTTACTATCGAGTAGAAGCTTTGCTAAGAGCTTATCCTGTGCCTCAAGCGCAAAAAATGTTCAACCGACGTCCTTTTGGCCTAGTGAATCGCGATTTAATCAGGCTAAAAGAAGATGGAACTTATCCTGAGTGGCTTTTGGAAGCTTGTCGTGAAGCTCCGAATGATACAATATATCTTCCTCAGATGGTAGTAAAATTTTGCATATATAACTAGCAATTCACTAAAAAGTAAAAAGCGGCAACTCTACCTAAAAATAAGGTAGAAATTGTCGCTTTTTTACGATAGAGGAGCAAGAAGCTAACCGCGATTATACATGAGTCTGTAGGTACCAGGAGGCTCAATTTGCACGGAAGCACCGTTGCTAAATGATACGAACGAGTTGCGATTGCTGTAGCCGAGATCGACAATGTTCGTACGGCCGGCGGCACGCTGTTCCAGAAGAGCCATTTGGCCTTCCAAGCTCAGGGTAACTCGGTCGCGCAGCCACGGGCTTTTAAAGTCCGCTCCAAGGATGGAATTGTTGTCATCACCAATGCCTTGCACGCCTCGGGCTGCAGAGGCACCGCCGACTCCATTGACTCCGGCAGCACCAACTCCGCCTACTTGCTGCTGTTGCTGCTGAATATCGTATGGATTGTAACCTAACTGAACGCTGTCGCGACTGCGTCGCGCTCTTATTTGTTCAATTTTATCCTGATGGTCATCTGCCATCTCGTACTCCTTTCATCGCTACCAAAGTAACGCCGGAAATACAAAGTCCTTTGTTGAAGAAAACTTTACTCTCTTTAAGTATATAATACCAGCTTAAATTAAATGAACCTGCTTAGTTACAGTTTTGTTAATAGAATGTGAACAAAAAGTTCCTTTAGGCTAAGAGCAAGCCGTATTTGCGGAGTTCGTCAAATTGATAAACTTATTATCATATTCAACTTCTATCAAGCTATGAAAGGGTGTTCAACTTAATATTGCAATTTAACGTAAACTTTTTTTCTGTAGAGATGTTGACAAAGTATTCTCTCTTTGCTAATATTTCCGCGTTGCCTGCGAAGTCATAAAACTTCTCAAGGTTCCTGAAGTTGGGTCTGTAGCTCAGGTGGTTAGAGCGCATCCCTGATAAGGATGAGGTCATAAGTTCGAGTCTTATTAGACCCACCACAACTTCTTCTAAATGCGGCGCCTTTTGTTGGGCGCTGCCATTTAGAAAAAATGGAAATGGGCAGCGAGACATGGGTCTGTAGCTCAGGTGGTTAGAGCGCATCCCTGATAAGGATGAGGTCATAGGTTCGAGTCCTATTAGACCCACCATATTGGTAGGTAGTTATAGGAGCTCTTTGGGCTCCTATATCATTTTTCCCAAGTTTATCAATTTGGGGCTATGGCTCAGTTGGGAGAGCGCCTCCCTTGCACGGAGGAGGTCGTCGGTTCGAATCCGTCTAGCTCCACTAGTTAAAACCCCGAGTGATCGGGGTTTTTTTTATTCCATCTTTTGGGCGGAGTTAAAATGAAAAAATTGCGGCGATTTTTTAGTTTGTTAGCTATTTTAGTCTTTTTGGCTATACCGGTTTTCGCTCAGAGCAATTCCGAGTCGTCAGCTGATAAGGGGAAAAAGACAGACTCTGCTCTGTCAGCCGCTTTTTTGGAGCCTTTATACTGTGCTGGCTCCGGGGAAAATATTGATATTGCATTTTCTGCTTCCGACGAACAAATTAGTTCCTTAGGGTTAGATATTTACAACTTTGATCTAGCCTCAGCTTTATCTAAGAATGTTCCTGTCAACTATACAAACTTAAGTAATGAAGATTACGAGCGTTTGCAATTTGCCTTAAAGAAAGAGCAAACAGTTCCTCTTGCTCAAGCTAAGGCTATTCTGGCCAATGAAAACGATACCCAAAAGTCTAATTTGCAACAATACAGCTTGAGTTTACCTAAGCTTGGGGATGGCATTTATCTTCTAAGACTGCATGATAGTCAGGCTAAAATAAGAGATAGCTTCCAAATCGTGAGCGTTTCCGATATTCGCTTGGCTTGTCTAGGTTATGGAACTACTTCCGGAGTTCTGTGGGTACTGGATAGCAAAACTGGTAATCCCCTTTATGCCGATCAGGTTTTTGGTCAAACTTACGCCCAAAATAAAAAATCTACTTCACTAGCCTTAAATTGCTCTCCCAGCGGTTTGGTAAATATACCTTCTTCCGAGGCTGTTTCCGCTATATATCTTGTTGTTAAAGGACAACGGAAGGCAGTAGCTATCTCTTCTGATTTACTGAATCTTTCCAAACGTTGGAAAGCTTTTT
>SFMI01000115.1 GCA_004554425.1 Candidatus Saccharimonadota bacterium
AAACGTCTCCAGGCATTAGCTTTACTTTGATATTGATATAAACCCAAAATATGGCGTACAAAATGAGATAGCGCTATGCCTTGAGCTAAGCCTTCTTCTGCGTAAGGGATAACTTTCTCTTCTACGAATTGTTTTCGACTCAAAATTGGGTGTTCTATGTCAAAAAATAATTTATCAACTTCTGATAAAAGATAAATGTTGTGGTATAGCGAGCGCCCTAACATAACTCCGTCGACATATTGCAAATGTTGCAACGCTTGTTCGTTATTTTTTATATCGCCATTTATAACCCATTCCAGTTCAGGATATAATTCTTTCAAACGATAAACTTTTTCGTATTCTAGCTCTGGAATAGAGCGATTTTTGCGTGTATCTAAATTCATGTCGGCTTTACGGGCATGTACGATAAAACAAGTGCAACCGGCACTGGCGTTTAAGTCGATAAAACGCAGCAATTCGTCCCAACTGTAATCAAAGCGACTACCCAAACGGCACTTTAAAGTTACTGGCAAAGGGGAAGCTTGGCAACAAGCTTTTATACATTTAGCCACTAATGGAGCGTCGTCCATTAAGCAAAGGCCAAAATTGCCGCTCATGCCTCTGGGGCTGGGGCAACCGACGTTAAAATTTATTTCCGCGAAGCCGTATTGGCTGGCCTTGGCCACCGCCGCTCCCAGATCTTCTGGAATACAGCCTATTAACTGTAAAGCCACAGGGCCGGCTTTGGCATTATCTTCCAATTTTAGACAGTATTGACCTAAGGTTATAGCGTTAGAATGAACTAACTCTGTATATGTAAGAACTTGCGAGGATAGAAAACGGGCTATTTGACGAAAGTGGAGGTCGGTTATGCCTAACATGGGGGCGGTACAGTAACGATGGATGCTATTTTTTTTCACAATAAGTAAAACCTTTGGAAATTTGCCTTTTGTTAAGGCAGAGAAGGATTAAGGACAATAGTTAAGGGGAACTACAGACAAAAAGAAAGCCCGCTCTACTTGCTGTTCTTTTGGTAGGCGGGCTTTGCTTTTAATAAAAAGCAGCTGTGCGACCGAGGTTATTTAACGTCGAAAATACGCATGCCTTTATCGGTGAATAAGAACATCCGTTTGCCATCGTTAGAAATGCGTTGTAAGCCGTAGCCCAACTCATGATAGCCCTCAATAGGTTTTACTTGCCAGCCTTCATCTTCACGGGCATAGAAAGTTCTGGTGCGGGTATCTTTTTTGCTAAACTCGCTAAACATGGCCGTTTTACCGTCTTGAGAGAGGAAAAGATTGCGATAAGGAACTTGCTTGCCAGTGGCAATTTCCACTTTTTTATTGGTGCCAGCGTCGTAAAGCATCAGGTCGAAGCTATTTTTATTGCGCTGTAGTGAATAAAGAAGGCGATCATTGAAGCTCCACAAGCCTACAGAACTATATCCTTTATCAAAGGTTTTGAGGTTGAGACTAGGATCTTTGAGCTCCCAAACACAGTACTCAACATCGCCACCAAAATCGTCAGCGAAGAAGGCGTATTTAGTGGAAATTAAGTTTTCAATGTGGAAATTGGCGTTGCGACGAGCTTTATTCTGAGCCTTTTGAACTTCAGCTATTTTAGTAAAAGCTTCTACACCAGTTTTATTCGGGTCTAAAATAGCCACTGAGTTGCGCTCGGCATAGTCGTCTTTGTCATAGAAGAAGCCGTTCACAATAAGTTGATCGTTATAGATAGCAATAACCAAGGGATAGCAACGGAAGCCGGGCTGACCAGCTTTGTGCTCTAAGATAGTGGAAATTTTACCAGTGGCTAAGTCCAATTTTTGGAAAGTTGCTCCTGAGCGGCTGGTAAAAACTACTGCTTTGCCGTCAGGAGTGTAACTAACTTGTTCGATAATAGGAATATCTATATCGTACAAGCGCACTTTGTTGATTGCTAATTTGCTATCTATGTTCATAACAGCAAAACTGTATTTTTTGCCTTGGGTAATGCCTTCTTTACCGTTGTATAAGACGCCCAGTACAGATTGTCCATCGGGAGAAAAACAAACTGGCTTAAATTCTTTAGCGTCGATACCGTTTCGCTTTAGGTCAGCTGCTGTAGTAAAATGGTTGTCAGCTTGGGCCATGTCGGAACCAAATGTCAAGGTAGCCAAGCAGGCAGCTGCTAAAAATAGGTGTTTGAAACGCATTTATGCCTCCGCAATATCTTTACCCTGGACGACAATAAGCCGGGCTTAGAATTTCAATTTGGAAGACTTTGATAAATTCTTCCCGTTTCCTACTTATTGCATATTTTGAGAATAAAAATACAATTTTGCTGCAAATCTAATGTAATTCTTATGCCGAAATTTTATTAAATAAATGTAAAAGATATTCCATTGTAAAAAAAATAATTGTATACTGAATGTGCAAAAGTCGTTTATGGTGTGTCGCCAGCGAACAGCTATAAATTTAATTAGCGGCCACCTGAAGGGAGAACAATATGAATTATAAGTACATCGCTCTAGGACTACTACTATCTGGCGCTCTACTAGCTGCCCCCTCTTTCGCCGGTGTGACCGACGTAACCGGAGGAACTACCAGCAGTACTTACAAGCATACCTACCACACTAAGGTAGATGCTCACGCCGACATGACCTTCTACCACTACACTACCGATGAGAATGGCAAAAGTGTCTTCTCTCACACCACTAGCGGTGTTATCGATCATGAGAGTGGTTTTGTTGTAGGTAACATTTCTGACAGTGCTGTACAAGCTGAAGTCGCTAAGTACGAAAGCATGGTAGATAGCTACCGTCACAGCTGCACTTATAGCAACAGACAGGTGGTCTTCGATCACTTCGAGAGCGCTAACCTTGTCGATCAGAGCAAGGATGCTATCCTCGTTGGCGACATCGATGATTTGACCAAAGCTTACAGCGCTCAGGGACATACCAGCAAGACATTAGATGTTCATGAGTACCAAGTTTATCAGATCAATGAAGCCTATAACGTTTCTCCTATCGTCCTCGACTTAGATGGCGACGGCAAAATTGAAGCTTCTAACGGCAAGTACTTAGCTCACTCCGATTCCTTCAAATCTGAAGGCGCTACTATGTTTGACTTCAACGGTAACGGTTTCCCCGTTTACACCGAGTGGGTCGGCACCAATGACGGTTTGCTTTGCCGTCCCAACGCCGACGGTACCATCAACGGTACCAACCTCTTCGGTACTGCCAACGGCTATGCCAATGGTTATGATGAGATGTCTTCTTTAGACAAGAATAACGACGGCGTATTGAGCGGTGCTGAGCTCGAAGGCCTCTTCGTATGGCAGGATAAGAATGCTAACGGTATCGCCGATGCCGGTGAGCTTACTTCTGTACAGGCTTTAGGAATTTCTTCCATCAGCGTAAACCACGACAATATGGTCGGATCCTTCGTCCGCAACGGCCAGACCTTCAAGTCCTTCGACTGGTGGCCTTCCGTTAAAGACGTCCGCCGCATGGATGTTGCTCGCTTATAGTAAAACGACTGTAGTGAGTTCTGGGGTTAAGCTTTAGTAAAGTCTAAGCTCTAGAACAAAAAGACGCCTCTCTCCCTGGGGCGTCTTTTTTTTTGCTTTTTTAGTTAGATATTCAGGATCTTACTTTTTTAATAAAAAAGATCCGACCGTTTACACTATTATTGATAAGCAAACGGCCGGATCTATTGTGCCTCTATTCAGGTTAAAGCTAGATTAGGCGAATATTTTAGCAATAATCCAAGATATAATCGAAGCAATGATGCCCAAGATAATCCACATGAACATATTGTCGTCATCGACAAAACTCCATATGAAGATAGCGGCGCAAACCACAGTAAGGAATATTTTGAGAATAGAGTAGGGGCGATTGCCGGATACTTCGCCAGTTTGGCCATTGATTACAAAGTGATAGACAGTGCCTTTGTAACGATAGCTAGAAAGCCACAGAGGCAACAGAATATATTTATAATAGGTTTCGTAGAATTTTGCTTCTAAGGTGTTTATACGCGAATGGCTGGTACTGTGTTTAGTTCTGATTTGCTTGTCAGCCATGTCTTTAAGAGCGCATTTCAGCTCCTCTTGAGCTGTTTGCCAACATTCATTGACACCTTTGGCATAACGCTCGGAAATAAAGCCGGCTACATATTCAGGCAAATATTCTTTGCAAGCTTCCATATCGAAAGGCTCAATATCTTTAATCAGATCAGCATTTTGCTTGTCCGCTGATAAAATGAGCTTGTCATCAAACTGATGGCTGATTTCTCCTTTGGTGGGGTACCAATCGATCTTGGTATGAGTATTGCCATCGCTATCAGTTTCCTCGCGTTCAATGCCGTATTCGCCCTTGTATTTGGCGTCGCTGGCAGTATCGTAGGCCCAATAGGGGGCATACATGCCGTTAATCTCTCCGCGAGCAGCGCGTTTTTGCAAGTCGTTAGGAGCAAACCAAAGGCCTTTAATCCACTTTGAAAACTCTTTGCCAGCTTTTTCTTTGTCGACGCTGAAAGGAATGATCCCCTGAGGAGCCATAACTTTCTCTTCATTTTCTTGCGTAACTAAAGTCGAATCGCAATAGGGACAAGTGTCAGATATTTGCTTAGCGTCATAAACGGCAGAAGCACCACATGATTTGCACTTGACTACTTTCTTTTCGTCGCCCCAGTTGGTGTTGGCTTGTTCAGGAGCTTTGTCAATAGGGATGCCGGGTATATTATTGCCACTTTTATTGCGTTTGGCATTTACTGTCTCCTTTGAGCCGCTATTTTTATTATCGGAAGCAGCAACAGAGGTCGCAGCAGCAGAGGCCGCAGCTCCAGTGGTTGCACTGACGGCGGCAGCCTTAGGAGGATCTTTCTTTACTTCCTCTTCATATCCGCAATAATCACAGACTAATTTTCCTGAAGCGGGACTGAATGTTATAGGGCCGCCACAGCTGGGACATTTTTTGTCAGTCTTGTCTACAGTTTTAGCTTCAGCCAGTTGAATTTCATTGTCATCATAATCTGCCATAGTAATTTTCCCCGAAAAAAGATATTTTTTCCAGTTCGTCTGGGGAATCATTGAAACCTGCTTTTATTTATTGCTTTCAAACTGTAGCTATTTTGTTTTTTTCACTATATTAACGAATTTAACTCCGTTTTCGAAAAAAAACTCAACTAGATAAACGAAAAGTGCCAATAGTGGGATAACGCAATCAAGGAAGGAAATGGCTAATTGGTAAAGCAAGATGGTAATGAAATTTTAAGGCCGGAAAGCGAATAAAAGCCGAAATGGATAAGCAAACGACAAATAACGTGACAAATATAGAGGCACTCCGCCTTTCTGATGAAGAAGCTAGACGATTGGCGGTAGATATAAGCGGCTCTTATATTGTGCAAGCTCCGGCAGGCTCAGGTAAAACTAGCCTTTTAACTCAGCGCTTTTTAAAATTGCTCAGTGTTGTAGATAAGCCGGAAGATATTTTAGCTATTACCTTCACCAATAAGGCGGTAGGCGAAATGAGAGAGCGCATTTTAGATTGCCTTAA
>SFMI01000116.1 GCA_004554425.1 Candidatus Saccharimonadota bacterium
AAAAACAAATCGGCTGCCACTAATAATTTCAGCTTTAGTTGATACTAAAAAATCTTAATTTAGAGCGACAGCCTGAGCTATTAGTTGCTAAAAGCGGAAATCACGTTGTCCTTGAACAATTTGCTCTAAACGCTCAGCAGTAATTTGACGCACTTTATCCTTGGGAATAAGAGGCAATTGCCCTTTGATTATCTTTTCGCCCAAAAGTTTAGTTTCAGGTGAAGCATAATCTTGCAAATACTCTTCCAAGGTAAGCAAAGCATTAGGGTGGCAGCAATTTAAGATTTGCTTCTTTTTACACAATTCCATAAAGCGATCACCGGTACGTCCTTCGCGATAGCAAGCAGTGCAGAAGCTAGGAATATACCCCAATTCCATAAGCCAGCGCACTATTTCGTCTAAGCTGCGCTGATCGCTAACATCAAATTGAGCAGAATTATCCTCGGTTTTTTCTTCTTTTGCGTAGCCGCCTACGCTAGTACGGGAAGCACCGCTAATTTGCGATATGCCCAAATGGAGCAGACGCTCTCTTACTTTTTGACTCTCTCTAGTGGAAATGATCATGCCGGTGTAGGGTACAGCCAGACGAATACAAGCGCAAATTTTAGCAAATACTTCGTCACTGATTCCATGTTGGAAAGCATTAGGATCTATATCGTCGGCATGTTTAATGCGCGGCATACTAATAGTATGCGGGCCTACGCCAAAAACGGCTTCTAAGTGCTCAGCATGCATAAGTTGGGCGGCAAATTCGTAGCGGTAGCCTTCTAAGCCAAAAAGCACGCCCAAACCTACATCATCAATGCCACCTTCCATGGCTCTATCCATAGCTTCAGTATGGTAAGCGTAATTGTGTTTAGGGCCGGTAGGATGTAAGGTTTCGTAACTGGCTTTATTGTAAGTCTCTTGGAATAATATATAAGTGCCAATACCAGCGTCTTTCAAGCGTCGATAATTATCTACAGTTGTGGCTGCAATATTGACATTAACTCGACGAATGGCGCCATTTTTATGTTTAATGGCATAAATAGTTTGAATACATTCTAAAATATATTCCAGCGGATTGTGTACAGGATCTTCGCCAGCTTCTAAAGCCAAGCGCTTGTGGCCCATATCTTGTAAGGCGGTAACTTCGCGCACAATATCTTCTTGAGTGAGTTTTTTGCGGGCGATATGCTTATTTCTTAAATGGTAAGGACAGTATACGCAACCGTTGACACAATAATTAGATAAGTACAAAGGAGCGAAAATTACAATGCGGTTACCGTAAAAATCTTTTTTGATTTGCTCAGCTAAAGAGAAAATTTCAGCTTCAATTTCAGGATCTTGGCAAGCCAAAAGTACAGAAGCTTCACGATGATTTAAGCCGCGACATTCTTTAGCTTTAGATAAAATATCTTGAATGAGGGCGCGATTGTTCTTGTTGACTTCGGCATATTCTAAAGAAGCCAATACTTCCTCGTGGGCTATAAACTCGTGAGCCTGGCGAGATTTGGGATCGTACATATAAAACCTCTCTTTTGAGTTAGTTTAAATAACTTTCTCATCAGTAGTTTATGTAATTTTTCAGCCGCAGAAAAAACGTATTTATTGTGGCTGGGCATCTCCTCGGGAATAGTCTATAAAATAACCAAAGTGCCCTAATTCTTGAGCCAGTTTGGATATTCCTTCGGCTGATTCCGTATTGAGGAAAGCTTTATTATCGTAAAGCGTATAATCGCTGCGGTGTTGCAAAGGAGAAAGATTAGGCATTACAACGTTGCAACCGCAATTCATGCCCAATATCCTTCCTTCAGGAGAAAGAGTGGCTAAAGCTGTAGTAGCAGGCAAAAGCACCTTTGGCAGCGACAAGCGCAAAAGAGCTAAACAATTTAATGTTGTCTCCAGAGAACCGGCTGCAAAGTTGGCAAAAGGCGTATCTTTATGGGGAATGAAAGGGCCGATTCCTACCATATGAGGCTTAAATTGCTGAATAAAGCAGAAATCGGCAGCCAGATCTTGCCAAGTTTGGTAGGGGGCTCCTACCATAAAGCCGCAGCCAACTTGATAGCCTATGGTTTTAAGATCTTGTAAGCAACGCATACGCTTAGCCAAAGAAGACTCAGCCGGTTTAAGTTTGGCAAAAAGCTCAGCTGAGGCAGCTTCATGGCGCAACAAGTAGCGATCCGCTCCAGCTTCATAAAGTTTTTGATAACTCTGAGTGGAACGCTCTCCTAAAGATAGAGTCACAGCGCATTGCGGATGGCGGGCTTTGATTTCTTTAATTAAATCTACTAAATAACTATCAGTTAAAGCACCATCTTCTCCACTTTGTAAGACAAAGGTATGCAACTTTAGCTTTTCGCCTTGAGAGCAGCAAGCCAAAATTTCCTCTTTGCTCAAACGGTAACGTTTGACTTTGCTATTAGAGCGGCGAATGCCACAGTAAAGGCAATCTTTGGCGCAAATATTGGAAACTTCAATCAAGCCGCGCAAGTACACAGCTTTACCAAAGTGTCTGTCTCTAAGCGCAGAAGCTTGCTGACGTATAGTCACAGCAAAATTTCTATTTTCTTCTGCGGCTTGCAAAAGGTAAGACCATTCAGCTTGACTTAGTGGCTGCGGAGTAGGTTGTAAAATCTTCTCAATTAGAGTTTCAGCTCTATTAAGTGGTAAAATTGTCATTATCGAATCGAAATTACGGATTTTATCAAAAAATTAAGCGTAAAGAACTTTAACTTTAGTGTCTATTAACCGGCCTATTTTGCCGGAAAGAGCATTTATGGCATCATTAGGAGCATCCATAGCTATGCTTATTAAGTTGATACCTCTAGATCTTTGCGGCAGTCCCATGCGGCCAATAATATATTCACTATACTGGTGAAGCAGAGCATTAAGCTTATCAATAGGGGATAACTGACCCAATACTACGGAAACTATAGCTAAACGAGTGTTTACCATATTTTTTTCTTTCTACCTAGATCGTATCTAAGAGCAAAAATAAAAGCTCGGTCGTAAACACAACCGAACTTTATAAATAGTGGATCACTTTTTTGAATTAGTCAACTGCTGAAAATTGATCTTTCCCTACACCGCAAACGGGACACTCGAAATCGTCTGGAAGATCTTCGAACTTTGTACCAGGAGCAATGCCTAATTCGGGAGCTCCGGCTTCTTCGTCATATTCCCAGCCACATACATCACATACATATTTCATAGAAATTGTAACCTCCAAAGAAAGCGCTCGGCTTGAGCACTAGATTTATTGTTTACCGTCCGGGCTCGAAAGCGCGGGGGATAGCGTCCATATTATTCAGTTCACGGACGTTGGATTGCAAACCGGCAAACTCGAGAAGCATTTGCTTGTCGGGGTTGGGGCCTATAGCAAAACTCCAGCGGATAGCTTGCTGGAAAGATTTCAAAGTTTTTAATTTGGCTAAACTGCTTTTATAATCGTCGGTGGGATGACCGTTGGAAATAAGTACGAGCACAGGGGGAACACCGCCACCTTCAGGAGTTATGTACTTAATCTGATCGTAAAGGGTGTCGAAAGCTTTGCTCATATCACAAGTGCCGCCGGCAAAAATGTTACTCACCTTGAAACGGTCTATATCCATAGCTGCTGGGGAAACAAAATAAGCTCCTGTAGAGAAACGCATAGCTCTAGCTTTCATTCTCATGCGGGAATACAGAGAGTTCGCTTTTTGTAAAGCGGGTACGATAGAATTTATCGCTTCAACAACTTTATTGATCTCTCCGGCTACACCATCGGAACAATCAATTAAAAAGAAAATTTGCAGACCGCTGTTTGCATTTAAAGCAGATATACCCATCCGTAAATCTAACCTCACAGTATCGCTATTTTGCTTCGACTTACGCCGACACTAACCACCTAATTTTCAATTTATCGGGAAATCTTCCTGCCCTTTTACTTTTTTGTTTGTCTTTTTGGTCTTGGACTGAGTTATTAGCAATGGGGGAAGTTTGTGCTCAAAATAGAAATAAATCAATTATGGCTGATGATACCGTATATGAAATTGCATTAAATATAATTCCTGTAAGGATTCGTCCTTGTAAGCCTTATCAGGAAAAAATTTCCGACTTTGCTCCCGATGGTCGTCCGCGTTTTGAGTGGGAAACTATGCGCCACAAAAAGATGCTTTACGGCGATATGGCTGTAGATGCTACTTGTGCCGATTGCTCTATCAATATTATGCAATGTGGCGAGGGTTGCAAAAGCTTAATTTATGGCTTGGAAGTTTTTCTCAAAGCTGTAGCTTGTTTGGTGCCCGATTCCCTTTGCGCTTCTATCAATTTAGAAGCTGAAAATAGTTTTGATGCAGCTAGAACTGTGGAATTAGCTGACGATCTGGCAAAAATAGAGCAAGTATTTAACTCCAGCAATTGGAAAGTAGCTCAACTTTATGCCTATGATGAACCGGTCATGGAATATTTTGGCGATGGTTCCTCGCGTCCTCGTTTTTATCCCTGGAATGCCGAAATTTTGCCTTGCATGATTAGTGGCAACGAAGGTTACCAAATTTACCTTTGCACCGATGGAATTATTGTAAAATCTAATTTTGATGAAGGCGGATCGCATATTTATGAAAAGCTGGTTCGCGATGATTCAGGTGTCAGAGGCGTTACCAAAGAGGGCGAAAATGTGCCTTTCCAAGCTTTGATGGATCGTTATCCTGAATGGGATAAAGAAGATCCCCGCTCCGATGGAGAGTTGCGCTTTGTAGAGTTGAATGCCGGCGAAGTTTTCCGTGATACTTTAGATATGCTTATGGTCTTTACTACGGTAGCTCGCAACTCTAAAACTGGTTTTACTTTAAACGTGGTATAGTTTTATTCTTTTATTCAATTAAAAGCGCTTGGGAGTGTGAATACTTCTCGAGCGCTTTGTTGGTTTTAATTTTAGGAGAAAAATATAAGGGGATAGTTATGGGCGAATTGGAAAGAATATGGGCTCCTTGGCGTATGGAAATGATAAAAGCTCCCAAGCCTAAATGTAAGCCGGATTGTTTCTTGTGTGTAAAACATGCTCAAGATGATGATAAAAATAATTTAGTCTTAGAGCGAGGCAAAACTTGTTATTGCCTAATGAATTTGTATCCTTACAATAATTGCCATCTTATGGTCGTACCTTATCGTCATGGTGGCAATATAATGGAACTTACGCCAGAAGAACTTGGCGAAATGATGACTATGGCCCAAACTTGGATAGCTGTTATCAAAAAAACTGCCCATCCTGAAGGTTTTAATGTGGGAATGAATATCGGTCGCGTCTCTGGAGCCGGTATGGCCGAGCATCTGCATTTACATATTGTACCGCGCTGGAATGGTGACACCAACTTTATGAGCGTTTTCGGCGGTTCTCGCGTTATAAACCAAGCTTTGGAAGAAACTTGAGAAGAGCTTATAAAAGCGCGTCAAGAACTTACCGAGGAAGACAAAAAAGCTCCTATTTCTGTTTCTGCTCCTTCTAAAGCCGATTA
>SFMI01000117.1 GCA_004554425.1 Candidatus Saccharimonadota bacterium
GTTTAAGATGAAGCTGAAAAAGGTAGACATAATCGATGTTCGCTTTAATAATGTTTTTATAAAAGAATATAAACCTGACAAAGTAACAGCGTCTGCTGCTTCTAAAGATAGCGCTAAAGAGGGTGAGGAAAACAACTCGTCTGAGCCTGTTTCTGAGCAACAGTCTACTAATGAAACTGAGTCTAGAGCTGAAGTTGGTAATGGCAATTCCAATATCACGCCTAATTACGATAGTAGTGTCGAGCCTAAGCAAACTGAACCCGCTCCGGAAAGTCAATCTCCGGTCCGAGCTTATGAGCCTGAAGCCAAGTCTAGTTCTATTTCTGAGCCTCTTCCTAGTAGCGATGATGTTTATCCTCAGACTGTCGATATTGGCAGTGAAGTTCCAGCTGAACCTATGCATGTGCCCCATTTTGAGGGTGGAGGAGTGGTCAATGCTGGTGAAGCACCTTCTATTCCTTAGCTCTATGAGGTGGAGAGAACTGTGGCTTTACAAAAACGCTGCCAATATTTCCCTATAAAAGTTCCCTCCGACTCGACTTTTACGGAAAAGGTCCTGGCGGGGGGATTTTTGTTGGATCGCTTTATGGCTGCTTATATTTTGGCCTCTGGAGATAGTATTTTATTTATTGACAGTGGTTGGGATGAAGATTTAGCCTCTTACATGCTTAGTCATGTTGCTAAGTTGTTATCTGAAGCTGATTTGGAGCCGAGACAGTATTTTTTGCTTAATACGCATCGCGATTGGGATCACGCTTGGGCTAATCGAGCTTTCCAGCGAGCTTGCGGCCAGCAATTGCATATCGGTTCTTCTTTAGAAACTTTTTTGGCTATGCGTCAAGACTTACGCTTCCAGGAAGTAAAACGCCGCCAAGAATCTATTGATGGAGCTTATTTTTCGTCTGCTTCTATTGAATTGCCCGATCTTTTATGGGCAGATGGAGAAGCTATCCACTTGGGCCACTTAGAAGTATTTTTTGTGAAAGTTTCTGCTCATTCTGAAGGCCAGTTGGCCGTGTGGGTGCCGCAATTAAAAATTCTCTTTGTCGCTGACAGTTGTGAAGGGCCGCTGCCTTTCCCTAAAAGCAATTGTTGCTTAGCTGAACAGTTGGCCGATTTTAATCGTTTATTGGCTTTGCAAGCTGAACAAATTTGGCCTTCTCACCATTTGGCCTGGTCTGATAATACTGGAGCAGGATCTTGGATTATCGGTAAATCTGAGCTTTTGCAAGCTAATAACAATTATTATAAGCAAATAGAGAATAATTATCTTGTCTATGCTTCAGATTTACTTAAAAAGGAATGTACTCTTTGGTTGCGTCAAAATAGAACACTTTTAAGCGCATTATTAAATAATGAAGAAGCTTGGAATAAGGCGGAAAGACTTAAAGAACCGCCTCTTTTGGAGCAATTGATTGCTTGGGAAAAGCGTTTTCATGTAGATATTGATTGTTTGGCTAGGCAAACAGGGCAAGATTGCTCTGATTTATTTTATCAAAGAGCTCATCATTTGGCGGTATTTATGGTATTGGAACAATATCGCCAAATGATATAAGACGTCCCCGGCTCGGACGGGACGCCTTATATCATGCTTGCTTCAAGTAAAGTGATTTGCTTGAAGTTTGAAAAGCACTTCTCTCAGTCAAGCACTTTTCGCAGCGATGTGAGTCGTAAAATCCTCACTATCTGCTTGCAAAGGCGGATAGCCGAGTTCGGAAATTACGCTTTATGGACTGCCGAGTTGGGGGAAATGGCAGTCTCGGATAGCCTCTTGTGAAGAAGGTGCCAATATCTTCTTCACCCTCGTCAGGTATGTAAAATATACCTTTTCAGAAGATCCTTACTGAGAATGATTAAAGGAATCTACCTAGACGAGTGTTGTGTTCGCAGTCTTTTTTTATTGTCGATGAATTGCTTGGCTTTTGTAAGGGATCAGTTGAAAAGCCAGGCTTCCTGTCTCATATAGCCCTTTTTCAAAGACAGGCTCAAATTCCCGTTATTCATCGAAACGGTACCTGTAGCTTAAAGTGGCTTATTGCGAAAGAAAAACGTCAATATATTGCTGTTATATAGGGCAAGTTGGAGTAAAAAACAATACAATATATATATATTGCCACATAATTGGTGGATAATAATATAATATTGTATTTTATACAATAAAGATCAGAACATGTCAATCATGAAAATAGCCAAGCTTGCCTTTTAATAATTTCTGTAATAAAATCATGCTACTGACAGGGTAAACAGCATGAACTTCTCCTTTCTTGGGGAAATCTTCAGTTCGCAGCGTTTTCTCAGGCCGCCGCGAGCCCCTAGAAAATTTCCCCAAAACGAAGTTTCGTCGATTGTTGGTTTTAGAGCTAAAGCGCATTTGGGGGCGCTCTAGCTTTGTTTTGGGGCCGCTGTTGCTCTGTACCATGTAAGGAGTGGCACGATTTGCAACAGCGTCTCCTCAACTCTTTGAAATTCGCCTATTTTTTTTACAATTCCTCCGTCTGTTTAGCTTAGAAAGCTGTTGAAGGAGCCATTGCACTTATAATGCAATTAAATTGCAATAAAAAGGGTGTGCAGTATTTGATCGCCGCTGCACACGGCTTGATCATAACCTGGAAAATGAACCTGAACTGGTATCTGACAAATTCACAACGCTGTAAGGTTCGCCTGTGTCGGCTGAGTAAGCAAGCCTGCTCTAAGATCTAGTACTATTTCTATCTAGTTTAGTAAGTATAAGATATACACTTAATATACAATTCTGATGCCAAGCCAAACAAGCTTGCATGACTATTATATGCAATTTTTTCTCACTTGACAAGTGGGAAAAAAAGAAAAAAGCCCGGATCTTCCTTAAAGAAGATCCTGGCCAGAAAGCCTTTAGCTACAAGCTAAAAGCTGGGGGGATGAACTATTAGGGCTGATCACCGGCATCGGGGTCAGGGTTGCCACCAGGAGTGGGACTAGGAGTAGGATCTACTTGAGTCTCAGGAGCGATTACCAGATCAAGAAGGTTCTGGATGTTGAGCTTAGTGAAAGCACCGAAAGCTTTGATCTGCTCGGTGTAAGGAATGGTGTCCTTTTCCACAAACTTAACGTTCAGGTTGTTCTTCTGGTTGTCTTTCTTAATGGTAACAGAGTAGTCGTTAGCCTTCTGCTGCTCGGCAGTAGCGATGGTGACAGTAGCATCTTTAGCGTTATAGATCTTGCTGTCGGTATCGAAAAGGGCAGCGGTGCTGGGATAAGTGAAACCAGCAGTGCTGGGAATTTCGAAGAGGTAGGAAGTAAAACCACCTACTCCACCAGTGACGAAGCGAGCGTACATCTTGAGGCTGGCGGTAACGTCTTTAGTAGAGTCGCCTTCTACTTCAGTAGTGAAGTCTTTGGCGATAGAAGTTGTACCGTCGGTGGCTTTAGCTTCTTGACCGAAACCAACTTCCACAGTAGCGGGAATAGCCTCTACGGTAGCATTGCTAGTAAGGCCTTTACTATCGGCGAGTTCGCCTTTGTAGGTTCCTTCGACGGTGAAAGCTTTGGCTTCACTTAAGCTCTTCTGGTTGAAGCTGACTACGCCATCTGCAACGGCAACGTCTTTAGCAACGCTCGTACCATCTTTAACTGTGTAGGTGACGCCATCTAAGTAGAAGTAGCCGCCATTAGCGGGAATTTCACCTTTGGTGGTGTCGGTATCCCAGTCAGTAATTATAGCTTCCAAGGAAGCCTGGCGTACACCGTAAGTGACTTCTATGGAGCCTTGAGTACCGGCAATAGTACCTTTGGCTTTGGTCTGACCTAAAGCATAGTCTACAGCGGGAGTAGTACCGGCGGCGTCAACCTTTTCGGGAATAAGTGCCTTGCCGCCGCTAATTTTGAAAGCGGTTACTTTACGATCAGTTACGTATATAGGAGTTCCATAGGCCTGGTTTCCGGAAGGTGTTTTGATGCTAGGCTGTACGCCAATACCCAACTTATCAGTATAAGCAATGCCTTTGTATTGGCCGGGAATACCGTTATCGACAGCCTGGATGTACTTGTCGCCACCCTCATCGAGTTCAACTTTAACTAAGCCGATAATATTAACCGGATTGGCATATTCGGCGTTGGGGGCTACCTTGCAAGATAAAGTGGTAATTCCATCTTTAGCAATAATCTTTGGAGTAGCCTCGGAACTGAACCGAGCGACATCTTCTGAGAAGAAGTTGGCGTTGGCTTGACCGTTGAACTTGTTTTTGCTCTCGTCGTAGTTCCACTCAATGTCGGAGTTGGAGCCGAAACCGGCTATTTCATCTTTTTCATTGTAGTAGATAGCGGCTACGGTAACATCTTCGGCGTTTTTGAAAGTTTCGCCGTCCATTTGTAAAACTACGTAGCACTTGTCGTTAGCGGTTTCTTCTTTGGCAGTGCTGACGGAGCTGTCTTTATCGGCGTCGGTAGTTTTTTCGGTGGGGAAGGTAATGGCTTGAGCGTTATTGCCAATAGCTAAACGTTTGCCAGTTTTGTTGTCGGTAATAATCCAACGCAAAGAGTCAATTTTGCTATTTTTGAAAGTAGCTTGGGTAGCTTCATCATAGTATAAAGCAATAGCGTTGGCAGCTTTGTCGGGGGAGACAAAAGCAGGAGTGGTGTCGCCGCTGTCGCCGCAACCAGCGGAGAACAAAGCGGTGCCTAAAGCGGCAGTAGTAGCAAAAGTTGCGAAGGCGAAGATATTTTTGTTACGTGACGTCATGTAAAACGAATCTCCTAAATAAAGAGAAATGAACAAAACAGCACTCCTTGCCTATTGCCCGAACTGTATGTTTTTGGTACAATCAAGGAGTAGGAAAGGAGCCCTCCTTTCCCACAGAATTTCGGCCATAGCTAAGTTGCCAGACTACACTCGGTCGTCATTCTGTTGTACAAGAGGTATAGCTGATGTTTTGATAAGGTCCGGAAGGCCTTCGTTCTTCTCGCAAAAAAGAGTGCGATGCCATCCGTCAGCCTTTTCGCTGAAAGCTTTTTGGCTAACTACGAGGCGCGTAAAGAACACGTAAAAAACGCGGCTCTAGTTAGTTTTTGCTTTTTTACGAAAAAATGCTGTGCAGACATTGTACCGTATAATGGCTCTTATGTCCAGAGGAAATTCACAAGCCGGGCATTTGGCATTTTTGATAGGATATGATAGGGCTTATACCCGATACTAAGGGTTTTTCTTCGCTTGTATTTATAGAAAAACGCGTGCTTATTGATAAAAAGGTTTGTTCTGTCTTTTTTTTTTTTTGATATACCGTTTTTGTGATAATGGGGCGGTGAGCGAAGCTTTGGAATAAATTAGGCGCATTAGGTACTAAAATGGCTAGCTTCGTATATGTCGATTTTTGATTTGTAATTGGATATTTTAGCAAAAAAGGCCCGGCTCTCCCCAGGAAAGATCCGGGCCAGAAAGCCTTTAGCTACAAGCTAAAAGCTGGGGGGATGAAGTTAAATGCTAGGTTTGATAACTAAGTCAGCA